>DATNEC010000046.1:0-6158 GCA_035606815.1 Pirellulales bacterium | reverse complement strand
CTCGGCCATCCCGGCGAATCCGTGATCGATCAGCAGCTCCAACACTTCTTGGAAACTGCCGGGCGAAGGGAAATTCGATTGGGCCTCGTACTCAGATCCGTTACGATGATCGCGGTGGGTCATCTTGCGTCTCCTTGGGGGGAAAAAGGTTTCCCAAGAAAACCACGTATGACCCGCCCTTTCCAAGATCAATTTCCACGCCCGCTGACAGCAGCGATAGCAGCCACAGATGCTAGCGTGTTTTTACAGAAGAAATGATGCACTATCAAATGCGAGATTCATGATAATCGCCATTATCGAAGTAGTAATGCCCAAGGTAAAGCAACGCCGTGTCATTATCGGGCTCGTGCTTCAATACATTCTCAAAATACTCCGCGCAGGTACGATGAGCGGCTAACGAATGGCCAAAATGATAGAGGATATATCCTCGCAGCAAATCCCTCTTCGGCTCGGGCGCGTCATAGTCGTTCAACTTGTGTATTATTGACCGTAACGCCGTCAGATCGGATCCGGTGATCTCTGGATGACCTTGGATTGCATAGACTTGCTCCCACAACTGCTCAATGCTCATGGGCGGAGGGTCGTTTTTTCTTTCCATTTGTCCTCCACTCGTCACTTCGCTTTGGGGGTGATCTCTCGAAGGCATAAAAAGTAGGCATAAAAGGCGCCCGGAACCCGATACCTTCAACCTTGCTACTCTAATGTCCACCAAGTATCTGTGCCCAGCAATTGCCGGGAGCGGAACCGGTCGAGTCGCTCAGGAGACACGCTCGCAAGCATTTCTCCGTAATCACCGCCTACGCCAATATGCGAGCCGTCAGCAGCCACAACAACAAAATCATCTGTCACGGCCGCATATTTCGACCAATCCACTTGGTTGAGCTTGGCTGCCACGCGCTGAACCATGCGCTGAAGCGGAACGAGATCATTGTCGTCCGGCAGGTCTCGATCCGGCAACTCGTCGTACCATTCAGCGACCATCTCGGTGACGGTCGAGTCAGTGATTTCAGCGGAGTACGCCATGCCCTTAGCGTTGACGATTTCGTCAGCGCACCAAATATAATACGGGGCCTTTTCGCCTTTCTCGGCCAGCATCTGCTGCCACCACGCCTCTTTCGCCAGCATCAGGCTTGGAGTTCGGCCCTCTGGCAGGACGTCGGTTCCGAAGTACCATATTCGAAGGCAATAAACCGGCTCGATGATCTCCATCGCCCTTACGCGCAATGGGACGGCGGTGGCCAAGCGTTCTTCCAGGCAATTGAGAATCTGTCGCGCAGTCATCGAATGGCTCTTCAAGATTGCCGATGAGCCGTATCGCGATTAGTCCAGATGCCGTCGCTCGTTGTGCGTAGCTTAGCCTCTCGCAAGACCGATATAAATAGCCGGACTAATGCCGCCACTCGCACCACTGCCCCCCAAAACCGCGGCTTTCGGCGCGATTCAATGCGGCAAGCAAATGACCCAGCAACGTGCGCGGCTTTTCTCATCCGCGGCGGTTTATTGGAGCGCGGGCGCCGCTCATGCTACGATGGCGCGGGCTTTCCGTTTCCATTCCTTCGTCGATCGATCCGCCATGCACCGCATTGCAAGTTGGCTGTTGGGGAGTTTGCTGGGGCTGGCGGCGCTGCTGTCACTTGTCGAACGGGGCGCCGCGGCGGAACAGGACGAGCCGGCGAAAAAGAACCCTAAGGATGGCGCGCGGCCGGGCGATTCCAGTAAGAAAATTCCTTGGACCGCATCGCGAGTCGTGGGCACGCCCGATCCGCCGTCGCGCTACGAAGTCGAGCGGATGTTCGGCCAACTCAGCTTCAAAACGCCCGTCGACCTGGTTCTTGGTCCGGAGGCCGGCCCGGACGGCAAACGGCTGTTCGTCGTGGAACTGGAGGGCAAAATCTTTTCGTTCGCCAATGCGCCCGACGGGCCGCCGCCCGAGCCGGCGCTGTTTTTCGATATTCGCGCCCTACATCCCACGATGAAGATGGCGTATGGGCTGGCGTTTCATCCCGATTTCGCCAAGAACCGCTACTGTTATCTGTGTTACGTGTTCGATGAAGGACGGCCGGATGGCTCGCGCGTCTCGCGGTTCGAGGTCGATGCCGGCGAGCCGCCGCGCATCAAACCCGAGAGCGAGCAAATCGTGCTGACCTTCCTCTCGGGCGGGCACAACGGCGGCTGCTTGAAATTCGGCCCCGACGGCTGCCTGTATATTTCGACGGGCGACGGCACGCCTCCGTTTCCGCCCGACCGCTTGCGCACCGGCCAAGACATCGGCGATTTGCTGTCGTCGATTTTGCGGATCGACGTCGATCATCCGGGTGCCGGCAAGCCGTACTCGATTCCGCCCGACAATCCGTTCGTCGAACTGGCCGGGGTGCGGGGCGAGGTCTGGGCTTACGGATTTCGCAACCCGTGGAAGATGAGCTTCGACGCGGCCACCGGCGAGTTGTGGACGGGCGACGTGGGCTGGGAATTGCTGGAGATGGTGTATCGCGTCGAGCGCGGCGGCAACTATGGCTGGGCCGCGATGGAAGGCAGCCAGCCGGTGCTGGCCGAGGAAAAACGCGGGCCGACGCCGATCTTGCCCCCCGTCGTCGAGCACTCGCACACCGAGGCCCGTTCGATCACCGGCGGATACGTCTATCACGGGCGGCGCCTGCCGGAACTGGCCAATCGCTATATCTACGGCGATTTCGAGACCGGAAAGATCTGGGCGCTCGGCGTCGATGGCCGACAGTCCGCCAAGCCGGAAGAACTGGTCGACACGAGCCTGAAGATCATTTCCTTCGCGACCGACAGCGACGGCGAGCTGTACGTGCTCGACCACCAAGGCGGCCTGTATCGCTTGGTTCCCAATCCCCGGCGAGAAGCCAACCAAGAATTTCCGCGGCGGCTCAGCGAGACCGGATTGTTTTCGGCGACCGATTCGTTGGCGCCGGCGCCGGGCGTGGTCCGCTATCGCGTGGCCGCCGAGCCTTGGGCCGATCAGGCCGTCGCCGAGCGTCATCTCGGGCTGACGGGCGAATCGCAGATCGAAGCGGTCGGCGGCGCCTTGCGGTTCCCCGCCGGCGCGGTGCTGGCCAAGACGATTTCGCTGGCCCTCGATCGCGAGGCGCCGCAAGCGGCGACGCGATTGGAAACCCAACTGCTGCACTTCGACGGCCGCGATTGGCGCGGCTATAGCTATGCTTGGAACGAAGCGCAGACCGACGCCGAATTGGTCGGCGCCGAAGGCATGGATCGCACGCTCTTAGTGCACGATCCCGAGGCGCCGGGCGGCCGTCGCCGCCAGGCCTGGCGGTTTGCCAGCCGCGCCCAGTGCGTCATCTGCCACAATACGATGGCCGGCTCGGTGCTCGGTTTCACACCGGTTCAATTGAACGTGAATCAAATGGACGATGGCGGGAGCGGCGCTACCGATACGCCCGGCAATCAGCTCCTTGCACTCGCGGAAGCCAAGTTTCTTTCCGGTTCGCTTCCGGACACGCTGCCGAAGTTGGTCGATCCGGGCGAGGCCTCGGCCGAGATCGGTTGCCGGGCGCGATCGTATTTGCACGCCAACTGCTCGCATTGCCACCGTCGCCACGGCGGAGGGACGGCGGCGATCGAGTTGCCCTACGAGTTGTCGCTGGAAGATACGCACGCCATCGACGTGCGCCCGACGCAAGGCACGTTCGACATCCACGGCGCCAAGGTGATCTCGCCCGGCGATCCTTATCGTTCGGTGCTGTTTTACCGGATGGCGAAGCTGGGCCGCGGCCGCATGCCGCATCTCGGTTCGAGCCTGGTCGATGAAGCGGGCTTGAAACTGGTTCACGACTGGATCGCGCAGTTGCCCGCCGCGGCGGATAGCGGGGCCGAAGCGCCGCGCGGCGATGCAACGCGCGACGTCGCCGCGGCGCTCGCTGCGCTACGAGCGAGCAAAACGCCGCCGGACGACGCCGAGGCGGCATTGGCCCAGTTGTTGACGTCTCCGCGCGGGGCGCTGGCGCTGGCGAATGCGATCGGCGAAAAGTCGCTGCGCGAGGCGGTGCGCACGTTCGCCATCGCCAAAGGCGTCCAGCATCGCGACGCGCAAATCAGCGGCCTCTTCGAGCGGTTCGTCCCCGAGGACAAGCGGCCTCAACGGCTAGGCGACGCGATCCGCGCGGAGCAAATCGCATCGCTGGCGGGCGAGGCCGCGGCCGGAAGGCGATTGTTCTTCGAGGCCGCGGCCGTGCAATGCAAGAACTGTCATCGCATTGAAGGCCAAGGCTTGGAGATCGGCCCCGATTTGTCGCAGATCGGCAAGAAGTACAACCGGGCGCAGCTCTTGGAAACGATCCTCCAGCCGTCGAAACAGATCGATCCCAAATACGTCGCCTATCTCGTGGAGACCGCCGACGGGCAAGTCCACACGGGCTTGTTGATCGAGCGCACCGAACAAGAACTGGTCTTGAGAGACAGCCAAAATAAGCTGATTCGCATCCCCACCGCCGAAGCGGAACTTGTCGCGCCGCAGCAAAAATCGCTGATGCCCGAGTTGCTGCTGCGCGACATGACGGCCCAGGAAGCGGCCGACTTGTTGGAGTTTCTTGGCACGCTCAAGGGACCGTGAACCGCCAACTCGCCCCAAACGATCGGACTTTTTGGTTTCTCACCCGAATCTGTGGATAAAACTCGGCCGTTGCTTCCCTGGAGGTCCGCCGCCATGCCTTTGCCCACCCGCCGTCAATTCGTTCGAACCGTGGGGGCCGGGTTGCTCGCGGCCCCGCTGTGGGCCGATGAAAAGGTGCGGGCCGCCGAGAAGGGGGCGGCGCCAACGCGCAAGCGCCTGGCCGTCGTCACGACGGTCTGGAACTATCGCTCGCATGCCTGGCACATGGCCGAACGGTTTTTGGCCGGCTATCCGCTGCGCGGCAAGTGGCATCGCCCCCCCTTCGAAGTCGTGTCGGCATACGTCGATCAAACGCCCGAGGGTGATCTTAGCCGCGGCCGCGCGGCGGAGTTCGGCTTCAAGATCTATCCGACCGTGGCCGAGGCCCTGTGCCGCGGCGGCGACAAGCTCGCGGTCGATGCGGTGCTGGTCATCGGCGAGCACGGCGATTATCCCCTCAACGAGATCGGCCAGAAACAGTACCCGCGATATCAATTCTTTCAGCAGATCGTCGAGGTCTTCCGCGACTCGGGCCGCACGGCGCCGGTGTTCAACGACAAACACCTGTCGTGGAACTTCGCCTGGGCCAAGGAGATGGTCGATACGTCGCACTCGATGGCCTTTCCGCTATTGGCGGGCTCATCGCTGCCGGTGACCTGGCGGATGCCCTCGATCGATCTGCCCTACGGCGCCGAAGTCGAAGAGGCGCTGGTCGTCGCGCACGGAAAAACCGACATCTACGACTTTCATGCCCTGGAGGCGCTGCAAAGCTTCGTCGAGCGGCGCCGCGGCGGCGAGACTGGAGTCAAGGCGATGCACGCCCTGCGGGGCGACGCCGCGTGGAAGGCGCTCGCGGCCGGATCATGGTCCGCGGGCGGTTGCGACTCGCGGCTGTTCGAGGCCTGCCTCTCGCGCAGCCACACGCTGCGGCAGGGCGAATCGTTCAGTCATCGCTATCCCACGGTCGAGCAGATGCGCGAGTGGGTCGAGGAGCCGATCGCGTATCGCTTCGAGTACGCCGACGGATTGAAGGCCACGATGCTGCTGATGAACGGGCTGGTCGAAGATTTCACAGTCGCCGCCCGGCTGAAAGGCCAGCCCGAGCCGCTTTCGACGTTGTACCACCTGCCGCCGAATCCGAACGTCGTCTATTCGGCGGCGCTGATGTCGAAGGCCGAAGAAATGTTCGTCACCGGCAAGGCGCCCTACCCGGTCGAGCGAACGCTGCTCACCAGCGGCCTGGTGCAAGCCGCCCTACAATCGCTGGCCGACGGGCAAAAGCGCATGGAAACGCCGCAACTCGCCGTGCGTTACCAGGCGCCGCGAGAATCGTTGTTCTGGGAGTCGTAACCACGGCGGGCCGGCCTGCGGAGCTATTTTCGGCTCCAGGAACGAATGGCACTGCCTCATGGCGGCCTTGAGTTTACGGCGGCGAGCTGCGGGCGATTAGCTGGCGATGCGCGGCCGGCAGGCGTCTCGCACCCGTCTTGGCGCGATGTCGCTCTGGCGCGCAGCGCGACGCCCT
>DATNEC010000025.1:0-5193 GCA_035606815.1 Pirellulales bacterium | reverse complement strand
CGCTGGGCGGCGCCGGCTGGGTCCGCGAAAACGACGAGCGCGGCGGCTTCATGAAAGACCTGGCCGAATCGCTCGACCGCGGCGAAGGCATCGGGCCGCTGCTGGTCAGGCTTACGCCTGAAGGCCGCCCCAAGCCGAGCGGCTGGCGGCTGAAAGCGATCAACCTGGTCTTTCGCTTGTTCGAGGACCAAAAGGCGCTGGCCGCGACCGTGCGAGGAATGCGAGAATTCGCCCTGCCCGAGGAAACGCTGAGGGCCAACCGCGTCCCGACCTTGGCCTTGATCGGCGAGATCGATCCGCTCAAGGTGACCGTCGACGAACTGGCGCCCGTGATGGGCAATCTCGACGTCGTGGTGATCGACGGCGCCAGCCACCTGCAGGCTTTCTTTCGGCCCGAATTCAAGCAGTCGCTGGGGGAATTCCTCTCGGCCCATTCCCATCAGCCGCAGCGGAAGAAGGCCGCGGACGATTAACGCCGAAAGTCTTGGCGCGGCGATAGATTTATCGCCAGGATTCGAATGTGTCGGCGATCGTCTGTTCCAGCGGAATCTCGGCCTTCCAACCGGTGGCAGCGGTCAAGCGGCCGATGTCGGCGATCGGATCCCACTTTTCGCCGCCCGCCGATTGTTCGACGACCCGCCGCTTCGAGCCGGCCAGATTTTTCAACTGCTCGAAGATTTCGCCGGTGCGGCGCGGCACGGCCGAACCGACGTTGTAAATGCCGCCCGATTCGCCGCGCTCAATGAGCAACCGATAGGCCCGCACCACGTCGCGCACGTCGGTCAGATCGATCCAGGTATTCAAGCTATGGACGCGAATCGGCCCCGGGGTTTCGCCGGCCAATTGCTGGCACCACTCGGGCAACATCATCTCGGGCTCTTGCCGCGGCCCGGTATGCTGAAAGGCGCGGGCGATTATCACATCGAGACCGCGCTCGCGAAAGGCCGCCATCGCGCGCTGTTCGGCCGCCAGCTTCGTCCGCCCATAGCCGCGGCGCGGCCCGAGCGGCGCGGCTTCGTTCATCCGCGCGCCGGCGCCGGCCGGAGCGTAAACGTGGCTCGTGCTGGTGAACAACACCCGCGGCCGGGAGGCCAGCGACGCGGCGAGATCGAGCACCCGGCCCGCCCCTTCGACGTTGACGGCCAGGGCCTTCGCGGTCGGCTCACCGGCGCCGCAGTATGCCGGAACGCTGATCGCCGCCAGATGATAGATGCACGTCGGGGCGAAGGCGGCGATTTTGGCGCGGTCGCTTTCGCTTAAACCGGACGGGTCGCCGAGATCCCAGCGCAGCACTTCGATCTGCTCGCAGACGCGGCCCGCCGGCGAACGCCGTTCGGGGCGTTTCGGCGGCCAGCCGCCGTGCGTCGAGCAGCCCAGCACGTCGTCGCCGACGGCGAGCGACTGTTCGGCCAAGTAGCCGCCCACGAAGCCGGTGATGCCGGTGATTAGCACTTTCATCGCGCCGCCGCTAGCTCCCGTTGCACGCGCGCCAGATCGGCGTCGACCATCATTTCAATCAACTCGCGGAAGTTCACCTTGGGGCGCCAGCCGAGCTTTTCGCGCGCCAGACTGCTGTCGCCGCAAAGATGGTTGACCTCGGCCGGCCGCAACAGCGCGGGATCGGTCCGCACATGCTTTTGCGGATCGAGGCCGACGCGGGCGAAGGCGATCTCGACCAGCTCGCGCACCGAATGCTTGACGCCCGTGGCCACGACGTAATCGTCCGGCTGGTCTTGTTGCAGCATCATCCACATCGCCTCGACATAATCGCCGGCGAAGCCCCAATCGCGCAGGGCGTCGAGATTGCCCAGCCGCAGCTCTTGCTGCACTCCCAGCTTGATGCGTGCCGCGGCGTCGGTCACTTTGCGGGTGACGAACTCCTTGCCGCGCAACGGCGACTCGTGATTGAACAGAATGCCCGAGCAGGCGAACAGATCGTAGCTTTCGCGGTAGTTGACCGTGATCCAATGGCCGTAAACCTTGGCCACGCCGTAGGGACTGCGCGGCCAGAACGGAGTCCGTTCGTTCTGCGGCTCTTCTTGCACCTTGCCGAACATTTCGCTGGAGCTGGCCTGGTAGAAGCGAATCTGCGGATCGACCAGCCGGATGGCTTCCAGCACGCGCGTCACGCCCAGGGCGGTGAACTCGCCGGTCAGCAGCGGCTGCAACCAACTGGTCGGGACGAAGCTCTGCGCGGCCAGGTTATAAACTTCCTGCGGCCGGACCTCACGCAGCAGATTGACGATCGAAAGCTGATCGAGCAGATCGGCCTGGTGCAGCGTCAGGCGGTCGGCCAGATGGGCGATTCGCTCGAAGTTCTCGCTGCTCGAGCGGCGCACCATGCCATGCACTGCGTACCCTTTGGCCAGCAGGAACTCGGCCAGATAGGCGCCGTCTTGGCCTGTGATTCCGGTGATCAGAGCGGTGGGCATGGGGGTGGTAATGAGTGAAGAGTGAGGAGTAAGGAGATTGTGGTTGAGCGCTTATGATTGAAGCAAGAAGCGTTGAAGGGCGGATCTCCTTACTCGCTCACTCCTCACTCCTTACTTCCTCGCCGCTGTCTACTCCCTCGCTCCCTTCGTCGCGCGGCACGCGGACGGCGGCGGCGAGGGTGTCGTCTTCGTCGAGGGTCATGATCCGCACGCCTTGCGTGTTGCGGCCAATGACGCTGATTTCGCCGGCCACGATCCGCTGGATCTTGCCGCGGGCCGTCATCATCAGCAGTTCGTCGTCGTCGCGGACGCTGGCGATGCTCACCACCGGGCCGTTGCGATCGGTCGTCTTGATGTCGCGCACGCCTTTGCCGCCGCGGCGTTGGGTGCGGTAGCGCTGCGAAGAGCTGGAACCCTCGTCGCCCGTCTCTTCGCCTTCGTGCTCTTCGGCCGCCGCTTCTTCGTGGACTTCGTCTTCCTCATGCTCGCCGGCTTCATCCCCGCCGACGATCTCCGGATTGTTGGGTCCGAAGAACGTCCGCTTGCCATAGCCCTTCTGGCAGACGGTCAACAGCGTGGCGTCGGGATCGGCCACGACCATGCCCACCAGCGCGTCGCCGGAAGTCAGCTTGATGCCTTTCACGCCGCTCGTGTTGCGGCCCATCGGCCGGGCGTTGGCCTCGGGGAAGCGGATTGCCATGCCGCGGGCCGTCGAAAGCACGACCTCGTCGCCCGCCTTGGTGATCGCCACGTCGACCAACTCGTCGTTTTCCTTGAGCTTGATGGCGATGATTCCGTTGCGCTGCGGACGGCTGTATTGGGCCAGCGGCGTCTTCTTCACCAGCCCGCCGCGGGTGGCCATCATCAAATAATGGTCGGGCTGCGAAAAATCTCGCACCGCACGGCAATCGGCGATCTTTTCGCCTTCGGCCAGACTCAGCAAATTCACGATCGCGCGGCCGCGGCTTTCGCGGCTCAATTGCGGTAGGTCATAGACCTTCTGCCAGTAAACTTTGCCGCGGTTGGTGAAGAACAACAGATAGTCGTGCGTGCTGGCGGCGAACAGGTGGCTGATCGGATCTTCGTCTTCGGTCTTGGCGCCCTTCAGGCCCTTGCCGCCGCGGCGCTGGGCGCGGTAAGTGCTGGCCGGGGTGCGCTTGATGTAGCCCTGATGGCTGATCGTGACCACCATGTTCTCTTCGGTGATCAAGTCGCCCAGGTCGATCGTACCCAGCTCTTCGCCGCTGATTTCGGTCCGCCGCGCGTCGGCGTGTTTTTTCTTCACTTCAACCAGATCGGCGCGGATGATCGCCAGGATGTTCCGCTCGTCGGACAAAATCCGCAGATATTCGGCGATTTCCGTGAGCAACTGCTCGTACTCGCCGCCGAGCTTCTCCTGTTCTAGATTCACCAATTGGCCAAGCGTCATTCGCAAGATGGCGTCGGCCTGCACGGCGGTCAGCGTGTAGGCTTCACGGACGCCGCGTTCCAATTGGAAATCGGCGAAGCCCGCGTCGCCCAAGGCGCGGCGCATCAAGGCCGACGGGCACTCGATGCCCATCAAGCGGGCCTTGGCCTCGGCCTGGGTGGCCGAAGTGCGGATCACGCGAATCACTTCGTCGATGTTCGCGTGCGCCAGCAGCAGGCCCTCGACCGTGTGCTTGCGCTGCCGGGCGCGGTTCAGCAGAAATTGCGTGCGGCGCCGAATCACCGCCATCCGGTGGCGGATGAACTCTTCCAGCAACTGCTTGAACGACAACGTCCGCGGCTTGCCGTCGACCAGCGCCAAAAAGATTAGCGAATACGTATCTTGCAGCGGCGAGAACTGATAAAGCTGGTTGAGCACGATTTCGGCGTCGGCGTCGCGCTTGATCTCCAGGATCAATCGCACCGGCTCTTTCAGATCGCTTTCGTTGCGGATCGCCGAGATGCCCTTGATCTTGTCTTCGTTGACCAGCTCGGCGATCCGCTCTTCGATGCGGTCGCGCGCCTGCTGGTAGGGAATCTCGTTGACGACGATCCGCTGGCGGTTCTTGCCGAATTCTTCGATGGTGCATCGCGCGCGAAGCGTGATGTTCGCCCGCCCGGTGTAGTAGCCTTTGCGAATGCCGCTGCGGCCGCAGACGATGCCGCCCGTGGGAAAGTCGGGCCCAGGGGCGATCTCCATCAGTTCGTCGATCGAAACGTCCGGGTTGTCGATAACGGCCACCGTGGCGTCGCAGATTTCGCCCAGGTTGTGCGGCGGAATCGAGGTGGCCATGCCCACCGCGATGCCATTGGCGCCGTTGACCAGCAGATTGGGAAACTTCGACGGCAGCACCGTGGGCTCGGTGCGGCGCTCGTCGTAGGTCGGCACATAGTCGACCGTGTCGAGCTTGATGTCCTCCATCATCATCGCGGCGATCGGCGACATGCGGGCTTCGGTATACCGCATGGCCGCCGGCGGCAGCCCGGCGATCGAGCCGAAATTGCCCTGCTTATCGACCAGCACGTGCCGCATGTTCCATTCCTGGGCCATGCGCACGAGCGTGGGATAGATCACGCTTTCGCCGTGCGGGTGATAGTTGCCGCTGGTGTCGCCGGAAATCTTGGCGCACTTCACGCGGCCGGCGCCCGGAGTGAGATTCAGGTCGTTCATCGCCACCAGAATCCGCCGCTGCGAGGGCTTCAGCCCGTCGCGGACGTCGGGCAGCGCGCGGCTGACGATCACGCTCATGGCGTAAGTCAGGTAGCTGTCTTTCAGCTCGTCTTCGATCTGTAA
>DATNEC010000009.1:0-4084 GCA_035606815.1 Pirellulales bacterium | reverse complement strand
TGCCGTTGGAAGAAGGAATACTGGCTCCTCCCGAAGCGGCCCCCAACTCGGCCGAGACGCGGATCGGCGACGGTCTCGCGAAGCTGCTCGACGAGGCCGCCGGCCGGCAGATCGCCGGCATCGTGCTGTTCTCCGACGGCGAGAACACCGCCGGCCGCGCGCCGGTCGAAGCGGCCCGCGCGGCTGCCGACGTCGGGGCGCCGATCTTTGCCGTGCCGACCGGCTCCGAGGCGCCCCTGCGCGACGTGGCGGTCGTCGACCTGTTCGCTCCCGATCTCGTCTCGGTCAACGACACGGTGCAGGTGACGGCCACGCTCGAAGTACAGGGCTATCCCGAGCAGGCCGTCAAAGTCATGCTCTTCGAAAACGAAGCGAGCGGCGGCAAGGATTCCGCCACGCTGCTCGATTCCAAGGACGTCGTGCTCCACAATACCGAGCAGCAGCACGTCGAGCTTTCGTTCAAGGCCCAGCAGACGGGGGCGCGAACGCTTACCGTCCGCGTGCAGCCGACGGCCGAACTGCCCGAGGATCTGGCCGACAACAATTCCGACAGCGTGGCCATCCGCGTCAGCGACGACAAGCTGCGCGTGTTGTACGTCGAGGGACCGCCGCGCTGGGATTTTCGTTTCTTGAAAAACGCGATGCGGCGCGATCACGGCCTGGGCGGTTGGGGGGTGCGCGGCCGCGTCGTGGCCGGCACGGCGGCGGGAGGCGCCGCGGCGGCGCCGAGCGACGCCAAGCCGGCGACCGCGGCCAAGACCGACAAGGGAACCGACGAGCCCGATCTCGTGCTCGAAACCGAAGTCCGCCGCTTGCCCGTCGCCGAGCGAAACGTGCTGCCGGCCACGCTCGACGAACTGGCCCGCTATCACACGGTGATTCTCGGCGACGTTTCGCCGGCGCTGGTCGATTCCGGCTTCGTCGAATTGCTGGCCGAAGCGGTCCGCGAGCGCGGCGTCGGGCTGATTGTGGCGGCCGGCCCGCAGTCGATGCCGCACCGCTTTAGCGAGCGGCTCCAAGACCTGCTGCCGGTCAAACTCAAGGGCCGCGCGGCCGGCATCGAGGCCGCGGCCTTCAAGCCGTTCCGCTTGGAAATCAGCTCCGAGGGGGCGATCCACGACGCGATGCGGCTGTACGACGACATCGGCCGGAATCAGGAGGTTTGGGACGAAATGCCGCCGTTCTATTGGTGCGCGGCGGCCGAGCGGCCCTCGCCGGCGGCGACCGTGCTGGCCTACAACCCCAGCGTCGAGGGACGCTACGGCAAGCTGCCGCTGGTCGCCCACCATTACGCGGGCCAGGGCAAGGTGCTATTTCTCGGGACCGATTCGAGTTGGCTCTGGCGCCAAAACGCCGGCGACCGTTTTTTTTATAAGTTTTGGGGGCAGGCGATTCGCTTTGTCGCCCGGCGGCAAGCCGACGACTTGAAGAAGAAAAGCTGGCTCGAAGTCCGCCCGGTGCGCGCCCGGCCGGGCGAAATCGCCGAAATCGAACTGATGGCCTTCGATGCCGAAGGCTCGCCGCGCGGCGAGGAGGTTCTGCCGTTGCGCGTGGAGTATGGCGACGAGGAGTCGGCCTCGGTCGAGATGTTCGCGGACAAAGCCGTACCGGGCCGCTACCTGGGCAAATTCACGCCGCAAGGCATCGGCGACTACCGATTCGCTTACGAGCCGGGCGGAGCGCTCGAAGCGGTTGAAGCCCGCATGCACGTCAGCCCGGCTACCGAAGAGTTGCGGCGGCCGAACGTCAATGCGACCGCCCTGGCCCAGCTCGGCAAGTTGGTCCCGATCGATCAACTCGGCTCGATCGGCGGCGAACTGGCCGGCGAGCCGAAGGTCGTGGCGCTCTACAGCGAAGCCAGCATCTGGGACAATTGGCTGATGCTGAGCTTGTTGATTTTGATTTACTCGGTGGATGTTGGGCTGCGACGATTGGCGGGACTTTCATGAGAAACGGAATCGTGGATATGCGGCTTTGTCTCGGCCTCGCCCTCTCGCTCGTTTTCCTCTCGGCGCCGGGCGCCGCGCTCGCCCAAGCGCCGTTGTCAGAGCGGCGGATCGTCGAGCAGGTCCGCGGTTCGATCGATAAGGCGATCGACTACCTGGCCGTGCAGCAGCCGCCCGATGGCGGCTGGCATCATGAGAACCAGGCCCCGAATTCGCTGGCGATCTTGGCGTTTCTCGGCCGCGGGCACGTGCCCGGCCGGGGCCCGTACAAAGAGGTCGTCGAGCGCGGCAAACGGTTCGTGCTCGCCGGGCAGCAGCCCAACGGCTTGTTCGCCTCGCTACGTCCTTCGCACGGGCCGATGTACGAACACGCCCTGGCGACATTGGCCTGCGCCGAGTTGTACGGCATGGACCCCAGCCCCGATTTGGAAGAAAAGCTGCGCAAGGCCGTGGCCCTGATCGTTTCGGCGCAGGCGCCCACCGGCGGCTGGCGCTATCAGCCGCAGCCGAACGACGCCGACTTGAGCGTTTCGGTGATGCAGATCGTCGCCTTGCGCGCGGCGAACAACGCCGAGATCGCCGTTCCCGAGAAGACGATCGAGCGGGCCATTGAATACGTCCGCTCGTGCGCGCACGCCAATGGCGGCTACGGCTACCAGACGGGCGGCGGCCCGAAGCCCGAGATGAGCGCGGCCGGAGTGCTCTCGATGCAACTGCTCGGCCGCTACGACGATCCGGGCGTGGGCAAGGCGCTCGACTATTTGGCTCCGCAGAAGATCAAGTGGGAGGGCGGGCCGGTGCAGTACTTCTACTACTTCCACTACTACGCCATGCAGGCCCACTACCAGGCCGGCGGCAAGTACTGGAACGACTGGCACCCGCAAGTTCGCGAGCTGTTGTTGAGCAAGCAGAACACCGACGGCAGTTGGGACGTGCCGGGCGGCACCTCGGAGAACGAAGGGGTCGTCGGCCGCAACAAGATCTATTGGACCGCGATGGCCTCGCTGGTGCTGGAAGTTTACCTGCACTATTTGCCGGCATATCAGCGGTAATTTGCTTGAGTCCGAGCTTCGCGAATCCAAGTCCGTTTTGGAGGCGCCCGGCGTGCGGGCAGGCCTAGGATCGTCCCTTGCCGGAAGTGTTCCGCCGGATCTTGGATGCGCTTGACAGTCTCCGCGGCTGCGCCTAGTTTGAATTCGCTGGGATGTCCCCGAGCGCCTAGGCAGCCGGATGGCCAATCACGATTCGCGATCGCCCCTCCCTTCCCCTTTGGAAGTCGCCAAGACACAGCGCCAGCCCTCGGTTTGGTTGGCGACCGCAGGGCTATTGGCCATTGCGAGTGCAGGGGCCTATTGGTGGCAGACGCATGCCACGCGCCGCGCCCCGGTCGCGGCCAGCGCTGCGGACGCGGCGACCAGTTCGCATGTCAACGACGTCGAACGGCAAGCGGCCGCGCGGGAGGAAACCGAGGAGCGCTTCGAAGATCCGTTCAAGGGCGTCGTGAATCCCGGCTACGTGGGCATGGAAGTCTGTGCGGCGTGTCATGCCGACCGCGTAGCCGAATTTCGTTCGACGCGTCATTGCCTGGCCTGCTGTCCCCCCGATGCCGCCACGATGCCCGCGGCGTTCGGCTCGGAGAACGCGGTTTACGCGGCGCGCGATTCGAATCCGCGTTTCGAGATGACGCGGTCGGGCGACGATTTCTTTGAGACCGCCGTCCTCGAAACCCCCAATAACGAACAGCGCACGACGTCGCACATCGACTTGGTCTATGGCGCCGGGGCTGGCAGCGACGAAGTTTATTTTACCTGGCGTGGCGAGGGGCTGTTTGAATTGCCCATCGTCTGGCTGCATCCGCAGCAGACCTGGGGAGCCAGCGCGTTCGATCGCCACGGCGCCGGAGACTTTTCGCGAGAACTGACGCCGCGATGTCTCGAATGCCACAACACGTGGTTCGAGCATTCGCCCGGCACGCTCAATCAATACAAGCGCGAAGGGGCCATCCTGGGCGTGAGTTGCGAAAAGTGCCACGGGCCGGGAGACAAACACGCGGCCTTTCACCAATCGCATCCCAAATCGACTTCCGCCGAGGCGATCGTGGCCCCCGCTCGCTTGTCGCGCGAGCGGCAAATGGATCT
>DATNEC010000003.1:0-6035 GCA_035606815.1 Pirellulales bacterium | reverse complement strand
TCGAGCGCGCCGGCGAAATCGAGGATCGTGGGCGTGATGTCGATCCAACTGACCATCGCCTGCGAGGCGCCGCCGCGGCGCTTTTGCTCGGGCCGCCGCACGATGCACGGCGATCTCAGCCCCGGCTCGTAGACGGTCGTCTTGGCGCCGGGGAAGGCGATGCCGTGGTCGGAGATGAAAATAATCATCGTCTCGTCGTACTTGCCGGCCTTGCGCAGGATTTCGACCAGCCGGCCCAGCCCGGAATCGACGCGCGACACCGATTCGTAGTATTGGGCCAGTTCGGCCCGGCAGACCCGCGTGTCGGGCAGAAATGGCGGCACGATCACGTCCTGCGGATCGTAATGCGCCGGCTCGGCGCCCGGATAACCTTGCGGCCGATTGCCGAAGGCGTTCGGCTTTTCCGGCGAGCTTTCGATGCTCTCGCCGCTGCGGTGCGGATCGGCGGTGCAGAAATACAAAAAGAACGGCCGCTTATCGTCGGCCGCGATCAGTTCTCGGCAATTCTCGGCCATTGCCGCGGGGCTGCGCGCGTTGCCCGGCAGGGCCTGGTCGAAGTGATAAACGGCTTCCGGGCCGACGTGATACTTGCCCACCCGCGCCGTGCGATAGCCGGCGGCCGAGAGCAGCACGGGCAGCGTCTTCACATCGTCGTAGGTGCGAAAGTGGTGGTAGCTGTGCTCGTGGCCGTACTGGGCGTTGGCGTGGTTGAATAGCCCGCTGAGAATCACCGAGCGGCTGGCGCTGCAACTGGCGGTGGTGCAGAAGGCGAAATCGAGCCGCGTGCCGTCGGCCGCTAGTCGATCGAGGTGCGGCGTCTTGATGACCGGGTTGCCGTAGCAGCCGGCATCGGGGCTGTGATCGTCGGTGACGAACAGCACCACGTTGCGGCCGGCGGCCTGGGCCGCGGCGGTCAGAAACAGCCCCAGGAGTAACGCCCGTGCGAAGATCTGCATCGTCATGGTGTTCGCGGTCCGCGGTGCGGCGATGATTTATATTTCGGCCGATTTATTTATATCGCGGCGCGATGCGCGCGGAAATCAGGGGCGAATGCCCGCGTTTTGCGAGGGATTTCAATTTCCAACCCTTCTCCAGATGGACCTCTTTGGGGCATTAAATCGCCAAAAAGGGCTGATGGTTGCCCGATCTCGGCTTATATTTTTCCCTCGCCGGCTTGTCGCGCCGCGGAGCTGTGCGCCGCCGCCGGCGCCCTTCCGAGCCTGGTCTATCGCATCACTCAAGGAATTATTGGCTAAAGATTTAAGCCAATTGGCGTCGCCGCGTTCCGCGACGGTTCTTGGCTCGCAAAGGCGACGAAACGGCCGCGGGCGGGCATTTATATTTTTGACGAGCCTATAAATCATGGTTTCGCCCTACCCCGCGGTGGTCCCGACACTCCTGTCGGGCATTCGGCAGCCAAGCAAGAGTGCCTGGCCCACCGGCGCTTAAGACTAGAGCGCCGCCGGCTTGGCATGCAACATCACGCCGTTCGAGGCCGCCCCTCTGCCCCTTTCAGTGCGGGAAACAGGACTTGAACCTGCACGACCGGTAAAGGTCACCAGGCCCTCAACCTGGCGCGTCTGCCAATTCCGCCATTCCCGCTTGATCTGCGCTCGACACCGGTTTCGCATTGCACGTAAGGGTTTACGCTGCTTTGGAAGCCGCATCACTTGGCCAGTGCATTGTAACAACCGCGCTGTGGCGTTGGAAGTCAGTGCGTCGGGACCGTATCAAGGCATTCCTTTTCATGAGAGAATCTTGGAGGCATTCCTTGGCTACGCCTTTGAGACACGATGTCGGCGACAAAGAAAAGTGCATGAACGACCCCGATTCATTATCGCGACACGCAGTTCAGACCCGAAATCGCCTTGGCCAGCCGATCGGGTTCGCCCTCCCCGGCTGGACGCCCCCGGCTCGTCCTAAGCGCGAGCCGATCGATGGGCGCTTCTGCCGCCTCGAACCGCTCGACGCTGGACGCCATGCCGCCGACTTGTATGAAGCGAACGGCTTGGACCAAGAGCAGCGAATGTGGACTTATCTGTCGTATGGTCCCTTCGACGATTTCGAGCAATACGCCGCGTGGATCCACGCGGCGAGCGAATCGAGCGACCCGCTCTTTTTCGCGGTCGTCGAATCGCACTCGAATCGTGCCGCCGGGGTCGTCAGTTTTCTGCGAATCGACCCGCCCAGCGGTTCGATCGAAGTCGGTCATCTCGCCTTTTCCCCGCGGCTGCAACAGACCCCGGCCGCCACCGAGGCGATGTTTCTGATGATGAAACGGGCGTTCGAGCTTGGCTATCGGCGCTATGAGTGGAAGTGCGACGCCTTGAACGCCCCTTCTCGCGGCGCCGCCTTGCGGCTCGGCTTTTCGTTCGAGGGCGTATTTCGGCAAGCCACTGTGTACAAGCAGCGCAGCCGGGATACCGCCTGGTATTCCATCCTCGACCGCGAATGGCCGCTGCTCGAGCCCGCATTCATGCGCTGGCTTGCAGCCGAGAACTTCGACGCCGATGGGAAGCAAAAGACCCGCTTATCGGACCTGACCGCGGCAATCCGCGGCCCAAGCATCTGAATTTGCTCCTCAGCGAGGCCGCCGCTTGGCCCCTGCGGCGCCGCGGTGCTTCACGACCAGAATCGTGCGATCGTAGCGCGCCAGCGGCGCGCAGGCTTCGAGTTGATCGCGAACGCGGCCGGCCAGGTCCGCGGCCGATTCGCCGAGGTGCGGCAGCAGCAACTCGACGAAACGCTCGTCGCCGAACCGCCCCCCGCGCTCTTCCAACGCCTCGCACACCCCCTCGCTGGCGATCAGCAGCGCGTCGCCCGGAGAGAGCAGCCGCTCGCATGTCTCGTAGTGCGTTTCCGGGATCAAGCCGAGCAGGACCGTGGGCGTCAAAACCGCTTGGCAGTCTCGCGCCGAAAGCACCAGCCCCGCCAAATGGCCGGCCGACGCAAATCGCAGACGGCCGGTCGCCGGGTCGGCAACGGCGAAGAACAATCCGGCGGATTGATCTCCGGCCGAACTCGTCCAGAGCGACCGGTTGATCCGCTCAAGCAGCTTTCCCGGCTCGGTCACATATTCGGCATGCGAGCGCAAGCCGGCCCGCAAGCTGCTGGCCGTGAGGGCCGCTTCGATGCCCTGCGCCGAGCAATCGCCCAGCGCCAGGGCAAGTTGCTCGTCGGGCCGCACGAACCAATCGTAAAAATCTCCCCCTACGCGGCCCGCCTGCTCGGTCCAGCCGGCGACGTCCCAGGCCTCGACGAGCGGGGCGATCTGCGGGCGCTGATTGTGCTCGAAACGCTCGGCCGCCGCGAGCTGCTGCTTGAGCCGGGCGCCTTCGACTCCTTCGGTCATCAGCATCTCGCGCTCAAGATCCGCCGCGATTCGGCCGGCCACGATCTCGGCGACGTTGACTTCCTGGTCGCTGAAGGGCCTCGCGCGATTGCAGAACAGCCAGAGCGTGCCCAAGGGGACCGTGGGGCTCGAAACCGGCACGCAAACGGCCGCTGGAAATTCTTCAGGCGCCGACCAGTTCCGCTGCGCCGCGGCGTCCTCCAACACGATCGCATGTCCGGCCAAGGCTTCCAGATCGGCCGACGCGCGGTCGAGCGGTCTTGCGGGCGCCGTCAGACGTCCGGCCGGCAGGCCCCAGCTCGCGCGCAGTTTCAATTCCGTCGTGCTTTCGTCGAGCAAGTACAGCGACGCCGCGTCGCAGCCGATCGCTTCGGCCCCGCCGCGCAACACGCGCTCGATGCGATCGGCCAGGTGGCGGCCGGCCTCCGCTTGGGGAGTGACAGGCACCCCGGCGGCCAAGTCGGCCTCGCGCTGGCGCAGGGCCTCGCGCGTCCGGTTCAATTCTCGCCACAGCCGAGCAATCGCCGCCGCCAACTCGGCCGCCGCCGAAAGATCGGTCTGCGGCGCCACGGACTCGCCCGAGACGACCGCCACGCCGACGCGCAGATGGCCTGGAGTTCCTTCGGCGCCCGGTTCGACGGGAGCCGACCAGAGGACTTCGACGTCCTTGGGCTTGGCCTCGCCCGTCAGGTTCCTTAGCGGCAAGCCGGTGACGCGTTCGAAGGCGCTACAGACTTCGCCTAGATCGACCGGGTCGGCCGCGGCGCCGGGCGGCGGAACTTGCTCGTTGAACAGCCGCAGGTAGGCGGGAATCGATTTGGCCACGTTGCGCTCGCGTCAGAGGGCGGATTGAGGAACATATGCCTGATCCGCTCCCTGACCACGGGTCCGCTTCGAATCGATGCACAGCCCGCTTCCGCGGCGACGCCGCCAAAGCAACGCAATTGCATCATCCTGTGCAAACCGTCCAGCATCCGTGACCGGCAGTTGTTAGCAACATCGGCCGGCCGGCGTGCGAATTTGAGCACGCCGGTCGAGAATAACGGTCGTGCGGGCGGAAGCGGATTGGGGCGCCTTGGGGCTGGCCCTCGCCCCGGCCGTCTCTCAAAGGGAGAGGGAGCGTCGCTACTTCTTCGCGGGCGCCGCGGCGGCCGGCCGCGCCGCCGCCGATTGCTTGGGCGCCGACTGCTTGGGCAGCAGAATGAAGCAGCCATGGCGCTTGTGCTTGGTGACCTCGAAGGCGCTGCCGTGGAACTTGATGTCGAAATGCGCCACGAAATCACTGGCCGGAACCACCAGCAGATCCGTGTCTCGCGAGATCTTGCGGCAGCCTTCTTCCTTCTCCGAGGTCAGCTTGACCAGAATCCGGCCGCTGGGAGCGTCGTACCCCAGCACGGCGAACTCCGGCACATTGGCCGGATCGTCGACGACCGTCAGCGGCAAGACCAAGGCCCCGTTCGAGCGGCGGAAAAATGCCGGAATCTGCGGCCGCGCTTCGACGGCCGGCATGAACAGCCGAAACTCTTCTTCCAGTTTCACGCCTTGCCGGCAGCCGATATGCCGCAGCAGATCGACGATGCTCAACCCGCCGATCAGGCACTTCTGATCGTCGACCACCGGCAAGCAGCCGATTTTCGCGCTCGTCAGGACCAAGCCCGCGTTGGCCAGCGAGACATCGGGCAAGACGGTGACCGGCTCGCGTTTGGCGAGGCTGCCGACCTCCCAAGGCGCGTTTTCCTCGCCGTCTTCTCCCACGGCCGCCTGGTCGCTCATCGATTGGATGAAATGCTTCAGGATGTCGCGCTGCGAGACGACGCCTAGCACGTGTCGTTCGGCGTCGACGACGATCGCGTGCCGCATGTTGTTTTCGTTGAGCAATTCGGCGGCTTCGCTCGCCGAGGTTTTCGGCAGCACGGCCACCACCTGTTCGCACATGGCGTCGCGGACGAGCCCTTCGATCTCGGCGGTCGCCTTCTCCAACGTTTGCATTCACTGCTCCTCGAACTCAGCCAAACAATCCCGGTTGCTGCATCGTGTCGTTCGCTTGCGGCGGAAGAGAATCGCCACTTATTTCGTAGGTTATTCTGCGTCGTTGGCAAATCGAGAGCAGCGAATGTTTTACGACATTTGGGGGATGCGTCGCCGGGCGCCCGCCATGATGGACGGACTTGGCGGCCGGCGGTACGATGCACGAAGCGTTTTTGTGGCGGATTCCGGGCCGGTCGTAACGAAGTTTTCGACTTTATCGGCCCGCCGCAGAGTTGAAAAAACTCTCGATGGAGTGCAGGTATGACCCCGGTCTGGAAAATCAATTCCGGCGAATTCGCCGGTTGGTATTCCAACGATGCGCTTTATGACGCCCAGGGCAGGCACATCGGCTGCTTGGCGGGCGCCGGCGCCTACTCGTTAAGCGGCGAATACCTCGGCGAAATCCATGAAGCCCAGTGGATCGGACGGCCGCAGGGCGTGCATGGCAACCACGCTGCGCCGTTGGTGAAGGCCGAAAACGTGGCCCACGCGCCTCTAGCGGATCGCCCGGGGCTGGGCCTGCCGGATTGGACGGATCCGAAATATTAGGCCGGCCATTTCCAGCCTTCCGGCAGCACCGCGCCCTTGGGCAACACGACGATCCCGTCGCAGATCACGGCCTGATCGTTGTCGGGCGTGTTTTCGATCCCGCCGG
>DATNEC010000699.1:0-15409 GCA_035606815.1 Pirellulales bacterium | reverse complement strand
GGCCTATAGCTGGCACGATTTGCAGGAGCTTTATCAAGACGTGGAAGCTCTGGGACGGTTCGCCGATGCGTGGTAACGCGCTGCGTTTGTTCCTTGCGTTCGTCGTCGCATGTTCGCTACTCGCGGCGCCTGCCTTGGCGCGCGGCGAGGTGACGGTCGCCGATCCCGGCACTTTCGTCGTCGATCGCGCCGGTGTGATCGACGCGCCGACTCAGCAGCGGTTGGAGAATTGGCTCAAGGAACTCGAACAAAAAACGACCGCCTAGGTCAAGGTTCTGACGGTCAAATCGCTGGGCGACGAGGACATCTTTTCGTTCTCGCAGCGCCATTTCGCGGCCTGGAAGCTCGGACAGAAGGGCAAAGACAACGGCGCGCTGATCGTTTTGAGCCTCGAACCGCACCGAGTCCGCATTCACACCGGCTACGGGCTCGAAGGCGCCTTGCCCGATAGCTGGTGCGGCACGCTCTCGCGAGACGTCGCGGCCAACTTCTTCAAAGCAGGCGACTATTCGGCAGGGCTCGAAAAACTGACGACGGCAGTCGTGAATAAGGTGGCCGACGAGTACCACGTCGTGATCGCCGGCGTGCCGGACTTCCGCCATCAGCCGGCCGGCGGGTTCTCCGCGGGCGGATTGCTGTGCCTGCTGGCATTCCTAGTTATCGGATTGCCGGCGTTTTTCTCGCTGGTCGCTTATCTTGCGCGACGGCGCGGCCGGCGAACCTGGAGCCGGGGCGGCGGAAGTCCGGTTTTTTGGGGACCGGCCTGGTACGATATGTTCTCGGGCGGCGGGTCGTCTTGGACCCGCGGCTCTGGCGGAGGATTCGGGGGCGGGTTCGGCGGCGGCTCATTTGGCGGCGGCGGCGAGACAGGCGGAGGCGGAGGAGGCGCCAGTTGGTGAATCCCACGAGAGTTTTGTCCAATCCGGCTCGATGATAAGCGAACAACTATTCACGGCAGGCGACTTCGCTTGACGATCGACCCTTGTGGAGGAGTATGATCGATGAAGGTTCTCGGCGGCATCTTGTTGGGTTTGCTGGTCTTGGCATTGCTCGGCGGCGGCTGCGTTTACCAGGGTTACAACTCAGCCATTGGTTTGGACGAAGAGGTCAAGCAGCGCTGGGCGCAGGTCGAGAACGAGCTGCAGCGCCGCTACGAGTTGATTCCCAATCTCGTGAACACGGTCAAGGGGATAGCGGGGCAAGAGCAAAAGGTGTTTCTGGGCGTCGCCAATGCGCGCAAGGCCTACTTTCAGGCCCAGGACCAGGGCACGGTCGCCGAAAAGGCCGAGG
Source organism: Pirellulales bacterium (assembly GCA_035606815.1). Lineage (GTDB taxonomy): Bacteria > Planctomycetota > Planctomycetia > Pirellulales > JAICIG01 > JAICIG01. The sequence goes on along the minus strand of DATNEC010000699.1, from coordinate 14,119 downwards.
CTGCCGGAGACGTCGAGCGCACGCTGTCGCGACTGCTGATGCTGCAAGAAAAGTATCCGGAGTTGAAATCCAACGAATCGTTCCTCAAGCTCCAAGATGAACTGGAAGGGACCGAAAACCGTCTGGCCGTCGAACGCAAACGGTACAACGACGCGGTGCAAACGCTGAATATCTACGTCCGCCGCTTTCCGGGTACGTTTTTCGCCAGCTTGGCCGGGGTCCATTCGGCCGAATACTTCAAGATCGAGGCCGAGGCCAAGACCGCGCCCAAGGTCGACTTCTCGGATCAAGAGACGAAAAGCTGAAAGGTCGCTGCTAACGGAATGGCGAATGCTAATTCAGCGGCGGCAGCCGGTGGCCCAGCTTGGTGCGCTTGGTCTCCAAATATTGAGCGTTGTGCTCGTTGCTGGGCGAAACGATCGGGATCTGGTCGACCACTTCCAGATCGAAGCCGCCGTAGATGAAGGCGTCGGTTTTTTTCGGATTGTTGGTCAGCAGCCGCACTTTCGACAGCCCGAGATCTTTGAGCAACTGAATGCCGATGCCGTAATCGCGAGTGTCGGCCTTGAAGCCCAGGGCTTCGTTGGCTTCGACCGTGTCCAACCCCTGGTCTTGCAAGGCATAGGCCTTGATCTTCTCGATCAGACCGATGCCGCGGCCTTCCTGGGGCAGATAAACGAGCACGCCGGCGCCTTCCTTCTCGATCATCGCCAACGCCATGTGCAGTTGATCGCCGCAATCGCAGCGCAGCGATTCGAGCAAATCGCCGGTGAAGCACGAAGAGTGCAGCCGCACCAGCGGCGCGGCCGACTTGGCCAGATCGCCGATGACGAGCACCACCGGCTGCTGGCTCTCGTACCGCACCCCATAGCAAATCACCCGGCCGTGGCCGTACTTGGTGGGCAACTCAGCTTCGGCGAGGCGATAGACCAGCTTCTCTCGCTGCCGCCGGTAGCGGATCAGGTCTTCAATGGTAATGATCGAGAGCTTGTGCTCGATCGCCAGATCGACCAGATCGTCGCGATTGGCCCGGTCGCCGCTGTCGTCGAGGATTTCGCAAAGGACGCCGGCCGGGATCAAGCCGGCCAAGCGGGCCAAATCGACCGACGCTTCGGTGTGCCCGGCCCGCCGCAACACGCCCCCCTCCTTGGCCATGATCGGGTACATGTGCCCCGGACGAACGAAATCCGAAGCCTGGCTGTGCGGATCGACGAGGGCCCGGATCGTCGACGCCTTTTCCTGGGCCGTAATGCCCGTGCGGCAACTGCGATGATCGACGGCCACGGTGAACGCCGTCTTGAGCGGCGCCGTGTTCGAATCGACCATGGGGGTCAACTTCAATCGCTCGCAGACGTCGGGCAGCACGGGGGCGCAGACCTGGCCGCGGCCATGCTTAAGCATGAAATTGACGATTTCGGGGGTCGCCTTCTCCGCGGCGCAGACGAAATCGCCTTCGTTCTCGCGATCTTCGGCGTCGACCACGATGATGATCTCGCCGCGGGCAAAAGCAGCCACTGCGGCCTCGATGGTCGAAAACGATCGCGTCAAACCGGGTTCCTCCAAAACGATGTCGTAGGGGGCGCCCTCGCCCGATGTGGCGCCGCGACCCCGGGTACGCGTGTCCGGAGCTACACGCGGGCGCCCGGTACACTATGATTATAGGCCGCCCCCCTCGGATTTGTTAGGACTTGGCGAGTCGCCCATGCTGCTGGACCGCGAGGAATACATCGAGCAGGCCTACTTTTTCCGGGTGCTGGGCGAACGGATCAAGCAGAGCATGCAGACCCAGGATCTGCTGGTCTCGGTCCGCGAAGAAATCCTGTCGACGACCAAGCTGCCGCTGGCCATCGACTTTTTGCGCAGCGACCTGCTGCTGACCGGAGTCTTCGCCCCGGCCATGGCCAAATTGGCCCATTATTTTACGGGATTCCAAACGTTCGTCGTCGCCGAATCCGAGCGCGAGCGGGGCCGGTTCGATTTCGGAATCGCCCTGGAAATCCTTGAACGCGAGGCCCGCTATCGGGCCGAGGGGGCCACGCGGCAAGGCGCCTTCCTCTACCAGTTCGAGTGTCTGTGCCGCAACCGCCTGGGCTACGACAAGGGGCTGGACGCGATGTCGCGAGACCCGATTTACCACGACGACTGGCGAGAATGGATGCAAACCGTGCGGCGGCAGGTGGGACTGGTCGACATTGCCGATCTGATCTACGTCCGCAGCGAGCACTATGTGCAAAACCGGCAGCGACAGGGCCTGGACCGCGAGGGGCCGGAAAAACCGGTGCTGTTCGGCGAAAAGGAGGGCAAAATCGCCCTGGCGAACCGGCGCCGCGACCCTTTGCTGCTGTTTGCGGCCCTGGAAAGGCACCTGAACTATCCCCAGGTTCCCCGGCCCAGGCCCGCCGACGACGCCAAGCTGCTGCTGCCAATGCTAGTGCGGCGGATGGAGCGGGTCGAAACTCGGCTGAAGCTGCTGGAAGAGGAGGAAAAGGGCGGGATCGATCTGACTCGGTTCTTCGGCAAATCTTCCGGAAATTCGGGCGACTGAGGCGCCGGCGCCAACGGCATTGCCGGTAAAACTGTCGGAAAATTTAGCCAACTGCGGTTCAATTGCCGAACTCAACGTGGTACAGTTCAGTGTTGACCGCGGCGGTAAAAGTTCCCTAGACGGAACACTCGCCGACCTCCGCATAAGCGTCTGCAGTTCTAGGTTTGGAACGTGGACATCGAGCTGAATCTGACGACCGACTCCGTGGCGGAGGCTTTGCCTGCGCAGCCGGTTTGCGTCGCGCCCTCCGCAAGCATTCGCGAAGTGCTCCAATTGATGAAGGAGCGCTCCGTGGGCAGCGTGCTCGTTTGCCAAGGCGGGGCCCAGGACCAGGCCTTGGTGGGCATTTTCACTGAGCGCGATGCACTGCGCGTGATGGCTCGCAACATGCAGGGCGGGGCTGGCGAGTTGAACCTGCCGGTCGAGAGCGTGATGTCCAGCCATCCGGCGAGCATTGCTGGCGAAGCCAAGATGGCGGCTGCGATTCAAAGGATGTCGGCCGGCGGCTATCGGCGCCTGCCAATCGTCGACGCTCAAAGCCATCCGACGGGCTTGTTGCAAGCGTCGGGCATCGTCCACTACCTGGTTCAGCACTTTCCCAAGACCATTTACAACCAGCCGCCCGTCGCGCACCCCCTGACACAGGAGCGAGAAGGCCCCTAGCTGCCCGCCGCAGCAATCACCCACCGCAATGGCTTCGATTTCCCACCGCAGTTTTCCGTTTTCCGTAGAATTGAGTATCGGCGCCAAGCCCCGGCTTGCGCCTTCGTCGGCATTTATCCTCTCGTTGGCAGTTGTCAAAGGAACAGCGATTTAACATGGTGACAACGACTCCCGGCGCATCCAAGCCGATCGTGGATCTCGAGTCCGCGACGGTGCGCTTTTGCGGCGACTCGGGCGACGGCATGCAGTTGGCCGGCACGCAGTTGACGAACACGTCGGCCCTGGCCGGCAACGACGTGGCGACGTTCCCCGACTTTCCGGCCGAAATTCGCGCCCCTCGCGGCACGAAGGCCGGCGTCAGCGGATTCCAAATCCATTTCGCCAGCAAAGAGATCTTCACGCCGGGCGATTCGGTCGAGGCCCTGGTCGCCATGAACCCGGCCGCGCTGGCGACGAACGTGGCCGACCTCGTGCCGGGCGGCATTCTGGTCGTCAACAAAGACGCTTTCGACGAAAAGGGCATGAAGCAAGCGGGATATTCCGCCAGCCCCTTGGAAGATGGCAGCCTGTCGGCCTACCAGGTATTTCAGGTCGACATGACGCGTTTGACGCGGCTGGCCGTCGATGGTTGCGGGTTAGGCCAAAAGGAAAGCGATCGCTGCCGGAACTTTTACGCGATGGGCCTGGTGTTCTGGCTCTACGACCGATCGCTGGAGCCTACGCTGCGGTACATCGACGCCAAGTTCGCCAAGAAATCGCCGGCCGTCGCCGAAGCCAACCGCAAGGCCCTGCATGCCGGCTACAATTACGGCGAGACCACCGAGGCCTTCGCGGCCCAATATCGGGTCCACAAGGCCGAGTTGAAGCCCGGGCTGTACCGCAACCTGACGGGCAACGAAGCCACCGCCTACGGTTTGATGACCGCCGCCAAGCGCAGCGGCTGCGAATTGTTTTTAGGCAGCTATCCGATCACGCCGGCCAGCGACATTCTGCACGAACTGTCGAAGCACAAGAATTTCGGCGTTCGCACGTTCCAGGCCGAAGATGAAATCGCCGCCGTCACCTCGGCGATCGGCGCCGCCTTCGGCGGGGCCTTGGCGGTCACCACCTCCAGCGGGCCGGGCATCGCCTTGAAGCAAGAGGCGATGGGCTTGGCCGTGATGACCGAGCTGCCGCTATTGGTCATCAACGTGCAGCGCGGCGGTCCGAGCACCGGCTTGCCCACGAAGACCGAGCAGGCCGACCTGTTGCAAGCTCTTTACGGCCGCAACGGCGAATGTCCGATGCCGGTCGTCGCGGCGCGCAGCCCGGCCGACTGCTTCGACGTCGTGCAAGAAGCGTGGCGGATCGCCGTGCGGTTCATGACGCCGGTAATGGTGCTGACCGACGGCTACCTGGCCAATGGCACCGAGCCGTGGCGAATTCCCGACGCCAAGTCGATGCCGCCGATCGAAGTCAAGCACCCCGGCCCCGCGCACAATGGCGACGTGTTCCATCCTTACGAGCGCAACGAGCGGCTGGCGCGGCCGTGGGCCTTGCCCGGCACGCCGGGGTTGATGCACCGCATCGGCGGCCTGGAAAAACAAGACGTGACCGGCAACGTCAACTACGAGCCGGACAACCACCAGCACATGATCAACACGCGGGCCCGCAAGGTGGCGCTGGTGGCCGACGACGTGCCTGAGCAGGAAGTCGACGGCCCGGCGAACGGCAAGCTGCTGGTCGTCAGTTGGGGCGGCACCTACGGCGCCTGTGCAACGGCGGTCCGCGAGGCCCGCGCCGCGGGCGGCTCGGTCGCCCACTGTCACCTGCGCTACCTCAATCCGTTCCCGCGCAACTTGGGCGAACTGCTCGGCCGCTACGAGAAAGTCCTCGTGCCGGAACTGAACCGCGGCCAGTTGCGAATGCTGCTCCGGGCCGAATACCTGGTCGATGCGATCGGGCTGAACAAGATCAAAGGCAAACCTTTTACCGTGGCCGAAGTCGTCGAAAAAATCCAAGGGCTTTTGGCCGACTGAACGTCTGAGCGAACAGAGATTCCAACCGATCAACAAGATCAAGGCTACCTACCTCATGGCTACCGATGTTTCCTTGCCGGTGCTCACTGCCAACGATTTCGCCAGTGACCAAGATGTCCGCTGGTGCCCGGGCTGCGGCGACTATTCGATTCTGGCCCAAATGAAGAAGGTCTTGCCGACCTTGGGCATTCCTCGCGAGAAGACGGTATTCGTTTCTGGCATCGGCTGCTCCAGCCGCTTCCCTTACTACATGAACACCTACGGCATCCACTCGATCCACGGCCGCGCTCCGGCGGTGGCCACCGGGTTGAAGGCCTCGCGGCCCGATCTGTCGGTCTGGGTCATCACGGGCGACGGCGACGGGTTGTCGATCGGCGGCAACCATCTGATGCACTGCATCCGCCGCAACATCGACTTGAACATCGTGATGTTCAACAACCGGATTTACGGCCTGACCAAGGGGCAGTACTCGCCGACTTCGCCCTTCGGCAAGATCACCAAGAGCACGCCGATGGGCGCCATCGACTACCCGTTGGCCCCGCTGTGCATCGCCATTGGCTGCGAGGCGACTTTCGTGGCGCGCTCGATCGACACCAACATCAAGCACCTGGGCATGGTGCTGAAGCGGGCCGCCGAGCACCGCGGAGTGTCGTTCGTCGAGGTCTACCAGAACTGCAACGTGTTCAACGATGGGGCCTACGACTACGCCACCAACCGCGACACCAAGGCCGACACCACGCTCGAATTGGAGCACGGCAAGCCGTTGATCTTCGGCAAGAACCGCGAGAAGGGCATTCGCCTCAACGGCATGAACCCGGAGATCGTCGAGCTTGGCAAGGGCATTTCGGAAGACGACCTGCTGTTCCACGACGAGAAGGCGCCGGAGCCGACGTTGGCCTATCTGCTCAGTCGGATGCGTCATCCCGAGTTCCCCGAGCCGATCGGCGTGTTCCGCGACGTCGATCGCCCCAAGTACGACGACCTGATCAATTCCCAAATCGTCGAGGCCCGCAAGACCAAGGGCGAAGGCGAGTTGCAAAAGCTCTATACCGCCGGCGAGACTTGGACCGTCAGCTAGAACGTGGTAGGCTGCCTCGTCTTCTAGCGCCGCGCGGCCTCGGCCGGCGGCGGGCGAAGCCGAATTGACTTATCGCTGCAACGCGTGTCCGCCTGGAGTTTCGGATGTTGCTCTGCCCATTCTGCGGCCAAGAGAATATCGACGGCGCCGACGTCTGCGACGAATGCCAGCAACCGCTGGCGTTTCTCTCCAAGCCGCGGCCTTCGTCCGCGATGGAACGCAGTCTGATCAAAGACCGCGTGTCCATGCTCTCGCCTCGCCCCGCCGTGGTCGTGGAGGACGACGCGCCCGTGGGCCAAGTGCTGCAGATGATGGTCAGCCAGTCGATCGGGTGCGTCGTGGTGCTCAAAGAGCACAAGGCCGTGGGCATTTTCAGCGAGCGCGACGCGCTGGTCCGGCTCAACGCGCGGGCCGCCGAATTGGCCGGCCGCCCGGTGCGCGAATTCATGACGCCCTCGCCGGAGACGGTCGAATCCGACGCGCGCATCGCCCTGGCGGTACATAAGATGGACGTCGGCGGCTACCGGCATCTGCCCGTGACGACCGGCGATCGCATCACCGGCGTGATCTCCGTGCGCGACATTCTGCGATACATCACCGACGATTTATCTAATAGTAATCCTGGCTCGTCGGCTTGATGACCAGCTCGGGAATATGTGCCCGCGGCGGCAGGCAGGCGACCATCACGACCGCGGCGGCCACGTCCTCGGGCTGCAAAATGCGGGCGCGGTGCTCGGCGCTGACCGGCACGGGACGCTTGTCGAGGATCGGCGTTTCGACCTCGCCGGGATAAACGTTGGTCACGCGGATGCCGCTCTCGGCCTCCTCTCGGCTGGCCGTCACGCCCAGCGCCGTCATGGCGAACTTCGAGGCCGTGTAGCCGATGCCCCCCAGCAGGCTCGAACGCTTGCCGGCGATCGACGAGATGTTGACGATCAGCCCATCCTTGCGCTCGCGCATCTCGGGCAGCACGGCCCGCAGGCAATAAAAGGCGCCAGTGGCGTTGACCTGCATCAGGTAGTCCCAGTCTTCGGTCGACAGCTCCTTGAGTGAGCGGCGGACGACGTTCACGCCGGCGCTATTGACCAGGATATCGAGCGGGCCAAGTTCGGCCTTGGTCCAGCGGAACAGCCCTTCGACGCTCGCCAGATCGGCCACGTCGGCCGCGTGGGTCAACAGCGGCGGCTGGCCCTTGTACTTGGCGGCGGCTTCGCGGAGCTTGTCCTCGCGGCGGCCGGCGATCGCCACGCGGCAGCCTTCCTGGGCCAGCCCAATCGCGATCCCCAGCCCGATGCCTGTCGCCCCGCCGGTGACCAGGGCCGTTTTGCCTTGCAGTTTCATGGCTTGATGCTCTCAAACGGTGTTTAAGCGTCGTTGTCCTCGCCCGATTGGGGAACGCAAAGGCGCACGTAGGCTGGGGCGACAGCCCCACCTTCGCATTAGCCCGACGACCGCGGCCAAGATGGGGCTATCGCCCCAGCCTACGCCCGCCGATCGCTACTTATCGAACCACTGCTTGATCGAATGCACCGTCGCCGCGCGGCCGGCGCGGGCGATGGAGGTGGTCAGCGGGATTTCCTTGGGGCAGACGGCGACGCAGTTCTGGGCGTTGCCGCATACCTGCAAGCCCCCTTCGGCGGTCAAGGCGTCGAGCCGCTCGCCGGCCTGCATCCGCCCGGTGGGGTGCGAGTTGAACAACATCACCTGGCTGATCGCGTGCGCGCCGATAAACCCGCGGTCGAAGGTCTCGCGCTCGCGCTGGGCATATTCCGCGTCAGTCTCCCCCTCGCGGCGCTCGATTTCGGCCTTCAAATACTGCGGGCAGGCGTCGAGACAGCAACCGCAACTCATGCACTGGCTGAGCGGATAGGCCCGCTGCTGCTCTTCCGGCGACTGCCTCGGGCCCGCGCCCATGTCGTGATAGCCGTCGACCGGGATCCAAGCTTTGACCTTTTGCAAGGCCCGGAACAACCGCGAGCGGTTCACGACCAGGTCGCGGACGACCGGAAACTTGGCCATCGGCTGCAATTCGATTTCGCCCGGATTGTCTTCCATCAGCCGGTCGACGAGGGCCGTGCAGGCCTGGCGCACGCGGCCGTTGATGACCATCGTGCAGGCGCCGCAGACTTCTTCCAGGCAGTTGCAGTCCCAGGCCACGGGCGCCACCGGCTTGCCGTCGCTGGTCCGCGCCTGGGCCGCGATCCGTTGCAGCACGCTGATCACGTTCATGTCGTTTTCGCGGGCGACGATGTGCCGTTCCCAGTAGCTCGGCTCGCCGGGGGCGTCTTGCCGCAAGACCCGCACGCTGAACGTGGCATGTTTGCCGTGGCCGTCGTGTCCGTTCGATTCGTGCGCCTCGTCGTGAGAAGCGGGATCGTGCGTGGCTGAATGGGTCATATTGGGAAAAGACTTTGCTGCTCGAGAATTTTGTCGCCCTAGAACGTCATCCTGCTGGTGAACGGCCGCCGTCGCGTTCCGGTGTATCGCAATGGATCGCCCCACCCCGGCGCCGCGGAACGCCACGGAGGGCGTTCCCTACAGGTTTTCATCTCCGATTGCCTCAATGACTGGCCGCGGCGGCGGCACTCTTCGCTTTGCTGCCGTTGCCGTCGCTGGCGGCGGGCGACTTGCCGGCTTGGCGCTGCTTCCAAACTTCTTCGATCACTTCGCCGCCGACCAGGCCGTACAACCGCGGCCGAGGCGCGAGCAACGAGGTGTCGACTTCTTCGTAAGTGATTTCCGGCTCGCCGTCCGCTCGCAACGTGGCGACCGTCGACTTGAGCCACTTCTTCGTGTTTTCCTCGAACTTGTCGCACCACACCTCGGCCTCATGGCGATGCTCGGCGGGCGAGGCGTCGGCCGCCAGGCCCGGCAGGGCGAAATCGGGCTTGTAGTGCGCCCCGCGGCATTCGTCGCGCTGTAAAGCCCCTTTCAAAATGGCCTTGGCCAGCGGGAACATGTCCTTCAGCGCCTTGGTGAACACCACGTTCTGGTTCGTCCAAGCCCCGGTGTCCGAAAGCGAGCAGCGCTCGGCCCGCTGGGTCAATTCGCTGACCTTGGCATAGGCCTCCTTGAGCGTGGCGTTGTAGCGCACCACCGTCGCCGCCTTGGTCATCACCTGGCCAAGCTCTTGGTGCAAGAGATACGGGTTCTCGCCGCCCGTGCTGCGTTTGAGCAATAATTCGTGGGCCTGTTGATGTTCGTTGCGGGCGCCTTCGTACAGGCTGGCCGGTTGATCGGCCGCGGCGCCGCCGGGGACCGACTTGATCCAGTTCTGCACGCCCGGAGCGATCATCAGACCGCTGAAAATGCAGCTCAGCAGCGAATTGGCGCCCAAGCGGTTCGCCCCGTGGTACTGATAGTCGCATTCGCCCAGCGCGTATAAGCCCGGAATGTTCGTGGCTTGGTTGCGGGGCGAACCGAGCCGCAAGCCGCCGGCAGCGGTCCGTTCGTAATCGCACCACAGGCCCCCCATCGAATAATGCACGGCCGGGAAAATTTTCATCGGCACGTCGCGCGGATCGACGCCCTGGAACTTTTCGTAAATCTCCAAGATGCCGGCCAGCTTCAGATCGAGCGTCGCCCGCGGCAGGTGCGTCAGATCGAGGTAGACGCACATCCGGTCTTTTTCGACGCTCAATCCTTCGTGCGTGCAGACGTTGAAAATCTCGCGCGTGGCGATGTCGCGCGGCACCAGGTTGCCGTATTTCGGGTAGCGCTCTTCCAGGAAATAATACCGCTCGGCCTCGGGAATCTGCCGTGGATCGCGCGGGTCTTGCGGCGTGCGCGGCACCCAGACGCGGCCCCCTTCGCCGCGGGCGCTTTCGCTCATCAACCGCAGCTTGTCGGCGCCGGGCACCGCGGTCGGGTGGACCTGGATCATCTCTGGATTGCCGTACTTGGCGCCGGCGCGAAAGCAGCGGCTGGCGGCGCTGCCGGTGCAGACCATCGACATCGTCGAGCGGCCGTAGACCAAGCCGCAGCCGCCCGAGGCGACCAGCACGGCGTCGGCCGAAAACGAGCGAATCTCCATTGTCGCCAGATCTTGCGCCACGGCGCCGCGGCACGTGCCCGACTCGTCGAGGATCGGCCCCAAGAAGTCCCAGAACTCGTATTTCTTGACCTTGCCTTCGACCTCCCAGCGGCGGACCTGCTCGTCGAGCGTGTAGAGCAATTGCTGGCCGGTGGTCGCGCCGGCAAAGGCTGTTCGCTTGAACAGCGTGCCGCCGAAGCGGCGATGATCGCGAAAACCTTCGGCCGTGCGGTTGAAGGGCACGCCCAGGCGGTCCATCAGGTCGATGATCCGCGGGCCCCATTCGGTCATTTCCTTGACCGGCGGCTGGTGCTGCAAAAAGTCGCCGCCGTAGACGGTGTCGTCGAAGTGCAGCCACTCGCTGTCGCCCTGCTGGCGCGTCGTGCTGTTGACGGTGTTGATGCCGCCTTGGGCGCAAACGCTATGCGAGCGTTTGACCGGCGTCAGGCTCATCAGATCGACGTCGACGCCCAGTTCGGCCAGTTTCATGGAAGCGGCCAAGCCCGCCAATCCGCCGCCTACGATCAACACCCTCTGTTTCGCCATTGCGGAGTATCCAGCAAGTTTTCAGTATTCAGTTTTCAGTGTTCAGTGTTCGGCCGGCAGTTGCGCGGTCGCGGTTTCGGCCCGCTTTTCCTGGTCGATCTCCTCGATGCGCTTGTCGAGGTTTTGTTTCTTCTCGATCCGGGCCTGCTCCACCGCCTCGGCTTTCGGCACGTCGGCCGTGCCGATGCCGAACAGGGCGCTCAAGCCGACGACCGTGAACAACACGCCGAACGCCGCGCAAACCCAATCGGCCCGCTTCTGGGCCGCCGGGGTCGTCCAGACGCCCCAGGTAATGCCGGCCGTCCAAATGCCATTGGCAAGATGATAAACGCAGGAAACGACGCCGATCGCATACAGTATTTTCGCCAGCAACCCGCTCAAAGCCAAGGCCGCCGAAGAGGTGGCATGCTCGGGATCGAACTGTCCGCCGAACAGCGGCTTGGCGACTTTGTCGAGCCATAGATCATTGTGAAACCAGCCATGCATGTGAAACACGTGCCAGAAGATGAAGAACAAGGCGATCCAGGCGGTGGCGCGCTGCAAGGTGTAGCGGATGTTGCTGCCGTAGCGATATTGGCCCGAATTCGGTTCGCACTTGACGGCGATCCATACGCCCACGACCGCGTGAAAGATGATCGGCAGAAAGATGAACGTCCACTCGACCAAAGGCAACACCGGGCCAAGAGAGTGGATCGTATCGACCTGGTCCTGAAACGTGCCAGCGCCGGCCAGCACGCTGGCGTTGGTCAGCAAATGGACGCACATGTAGGCGCCGACCGGCACGAGACCGCTGAGCGAGTGCAGGCGGCGAATCAAGAATTCATGGCGTCCCAGGAAATAGCCGGGCTGCGAAGTGGGAGGCGAAGTGCTTTCCAACGTAGGATTCCCCTTGTGTCCCCACCCAACGGGCGGGGATTTGTATCAGGAAAGTGCGGCGGTCGTCGGTATCTGCGGTCAGTATAAAGGGGTTGCAGCCGATGACAAGATGGCAAGCGAGTCGCGCGAATCCCAATGTAGCCGGCCGCCCTCGGCCGGGTGAACTCACGACCGAGGCGGCCGCGCCACGCGGGCCGAGGGCTAGGATTTCTTGCCGCGCACGATTTCGACCGGCACCCACATGCTTTCCACGACGGCTTGCTCGATCGCAAAGCGAGCATCGTTTCGCCCGCGCCTCTCGAACGGACCGAACGGCCGCTGCCAGGCGGCCTTCTTCGACAAGCCCGCGCAAGGCGCCAGTCCCGCCTTGTGCGGGCCTTGTCTTTTTAATAGTTACGTAAGTTATGCTTCAGCATAACGACTTCAGCCGCTCCACGTTATGCTTGAGCACAATCTACCGGACTGATTTCCGGTCGTGATGGGCGCCAATCGCATGCCGCCACCGCAAATACGATTCAGGTCATTTCTCTTGTTGTCGGCGGGACTGCCGATCTGGTTGTTTCTGGTCGTGGCCGTACCATCATCAACCGGTTTCCCAGGCGGTTTTCGGTTTCTCGCCGCTCCATTGGTTCTCAGTGGAATCGCGGTGGCAATTCGCAGCTTGCTGCCGGATCATCCCGACGCGTGGGCGATTTCCATTTGTTCGGCGGGCATCATTGCCTTGGGCGCCTTGTCGATCACGTCGTGGCGGGCGGGCTAGGTATCGGGTAGTGCCCAACGACACGGAGGCTAACGCCTCCGGCTCGCCATCGGGTGCAACAGTTCACCCGTCTCGCCTTCAGGCAAGAATCTCATGCACCACGTTGCCGGCCACGTCGGTCAGGCGAAAATCGCGGCCGGCATGGCGGAAGGTGAGCCGCTCGTGGTCGAGGCCCAACAGGTGCAGCAGCGTGGCGTGCAGATCGTGCATGTGGACCTTGTTCTCGACGGCGTAAAAACCGTAGTCGTCGGTGGCGCCGTGGCGATGGCCCCCTTTGACGCCGCCGCCGGCCAGCCACATCGTAAAACCCTCGGGGTTGTGATCGCGGCCGTCGGTCCCTTGCGCGGTCGGCGTGCGGCCGAACTCGCCGCCCCACAGCACCAACGTGTCGTCGAGCAGCCCGCGGGCTTTCAGGTCGGTCAGCAGGCCGGCGATCGGCAGGTCGACCTCCAGGGCGTTCTTGGCGTGGCCGTTCTTCAGATCGCCGTGCTGGTCCCACTGCACGTTCGAGTCGCTGTGCGTGACCTGCACGAACCGCACGCCGCGCTCGGCGAACCGCCGGGCCAGCAGGCATTGGCGGCCGAAATTGGCCGTCTTCGGCTCGTCGAGCCCGTAAAGCCGCCGCGTGGCGGCCGACTCGCGCGAGATATCTTCGATCTCGGGCATCGCCGTCTGCATGCGGAAGGCCAGCTCGAACGAATCGATGCGGCCTTCGAGCGCCAGGTTGGGCCCGGCGGCGGCCAGGTGCTCGCGGTTGATTTCGGCCAGGGCGTCGAGCTGGGCGCGTTGCACGTCTCGCGGCGTCGAAGGATTGGCGATGTAGCGCACTCGGGCCTGGTCGGCCGGCGTGCTGGCGTTGCCCAGCGGAGTGCCTTGATAGGCGGCCGGCAGAAAGGCCGAGCTCCAATTATTCACGCCGCCGTGGGCCAGCGTCGGACAAATGGTGATGAAGCCCGGCAGGTCGGCGTTTTCCGTTCCCAGCCCATACGTGACCCACGAACCCATGCTGGGCCGCACGAAATTGTCGCTGCCGGTGTGCAACTTGAGCATCGCCCCGCCGTGGGCCGCGTTCGTGCCGTGCAGCGAATGGATGAAGCAGATGTCGTCGACGTGCCGGGCGACGTTCGGAAACAACTCGCTGACCTCGATCCCGCTTTGGCCGTACCTGGCGAACTTCCAAGGAGACTTCAACAGGTTGCCCGTCGGCGCGAATTGCACGCGCGGCTTGTCGAACGGCAGCGGCTTGCCGTCGTCGCGCGCGAGCAGCGGCTTGGGATCGAACGTATCGACCTGCGACGGGCCACCGGCCATGAACAAGAAGATCACGCGCCGCGCCCGCGGCGCGAAGTGCGGCTTGCGGACGGCGAGCGGATCGCGGGCCCAGTCGTCGCCCGTCGCCGCGCCGGCTTGCTGGTTCAACAGCGATAACAGCGCGAGATTGCCGAAACCGAGGGCCGCGGTTTTCAACGCGCTTCGTCGCGAGAGGCAGGAGCAATTCGGCGGATGCATCAGTCCATCACCTGCTGGGCCAGTCAAACCTATTTATCGCAAGTACACGAATTCATTGGCCGCCAGTGTCACCTGGCAGAGCGAGGCCCAG
>DATNEC010000698.1:0-14736 GCA_035606815.1 Pirellulales bacterium | reverse complement strand
TGGTCATCGTGGCTTCGCGGCAGTTCCGGCACTTCGTGGCGGCGGCGCTTCGGCGGCCGAAATCTCCGCCACGGAGTATCGGAGCTACGACTGTGGCCTGTAAGCATAGCGCGAAGCCTCGCGCGATTCGGTCCGCCGCTGTCGAAGATGGCCACTCGTCGTTGGAGATCTTCGCTGAGAATTGGCCGCCTTCGTGCGCTCGCGTCCGACAAGCCGGCTCGGCGAGCCGGGTAACCGAGGGAGATTCACGGCAATGGTTCAGAGGTGAAAATGGCGAAGGCGGCCACTTATTGCGCGCCATCTTCGTCCAAGTTGGCCATCTTGGACCGGCCGGCTGCCAGGCCATCAGCCCACACCAAGTGAGAAACCTAAGTTGATCGCATAACGATCACGACATGCTGAAGCATAACCTACGGTCGCTACGGCCGCTTCAACTCCTCGAGCAGGCGCTGGATCAAGATTTCGGTCCGTACCGCATTCAGGTGCAGCGGATTGATGACCAGCTTGCCCTCGTCGAGCAGGCCGTGGCCGACATACACCGGCGGCGCGCCGCGGCGCAGGCTCCGGCAGACCTCCAGGGCCGAGCGACCGAGGACCGATTCGTCGAGCGCGATTTCCAAGATTGGCAGGCTCTGCCCGTCGGCGGGCACGGTCAATCGGCAGCAAGCCGGCGCCGCTTTCAACGCAGTCTCGACGCAGCCAAGCTGCTCGCGCATTTCCGATAATTGGCGGTCGTAGGCGCCCCTGCCGAACAGTTCGAGCGCCGTGAGCAGGGCGACGATCTGCTCCTTGGAGACCTTCATCCCGCGGCCGATGCCATGCCGCGGCAAGCCGGCGAGTCGCGAGCGGTCGATCAGGTTCGCGGGCGGCTCCCAGAGCGCGAAATGATCGTCCATATCGAGCATTTGCAGCGCCGCGGCGCCGACCAATTCGCGCCGGCCGCAAAGAATGCCGGTGGCCTGCGGGCCGCGAATCCCCTTGCCTCCGCTGAAGGCGACCAAGTCGGCGCCGGTCGCCAGGATCGCGCGCAAGTTCGTCCGCGGCGGCAGTTCGCCGGCGGCATCGACCAACACCGGCAGCCCGCGAGCGTGAGCCGCGGCGACGACTTCCTGCAACGGCGGCCGCGCCTGCGCCTCGTAGACGTACAGCACTCCGGCGGTCGCGGGAGTGAATGCGGCGGCATATTCCCAGGCTTCGGCCCGGCGGACGCCGGCGCCGGCCACGATTTCGTGAAAGCCGACTTCGACCAATCGCGCGCCGGCCGCCCGCACTGCGTGGTCGTAGCCGTTGCGCTGTTCGCGGGCGACGACGAATTCGTGGGGAAAGCCCTGGCAGTGCGGCAACTGCTCCATCCGCCCCAGATCGTAGCTGGTGAGAATCGCGGCGGCCCCCAGAGTGAGCGCGGCGGCGGAGCCCGCCGTGACGAGGCCCGCTTCGGCGCCGGTCGCCTCGGCGATGGCGCGGCAGGCCGCCCCTTGCAATTCATCGAGCGGGATCGACTCACGCGCCGCGTCGCAAAACGCCGCCAGGACTTCGGCCGGCATCGGCGCGCCCCCCAGGCGCGTGACGGCGCCCGAGCAGTTGATAATCGGCGCCAGGCCCCATTTTTCATAGATGCTCATGTTGATAGCATAGTCTAGCGGGGCCATCTCGAAGAGGCGAGGAAAGATGAAAGGGTTTTCGCGATTTGGATTGTGGTGCTGTCTGCTGGCGGCGTGTGCCGGGCCGGAAACTTGCCAACGCGTCGCGGCCGGCGAGTTTCCGCGGCCCTACGATAGCGAAACCGACCTTTCCGCGGCGCGGCTCGAGCCGGCCGAAGCCGCGGCGGCGTTTCGCGCGCCCGAGGGTTTTCGCGTCGAGGTCTTCGCGGCGGAGCCCGACGTGGCCAACCCAATCGCCGTGGCCTGGGACGCGCGCGGCCGCTTGTGGGTCGCCGAGAACTACACCTATGCCGAGCGGCCGAAGAAATTCGATCTCGAACTGCGCGATCGCGTCGTGATTCTGGCCGACGACGACGGCGACGGCCGTTTCGACCAGCGGCGCGTGTTTCTCGACGACGCGCAACGATTGACGAGCGTCGAGGTCGGCTTGGGCGGCGTGTGGCTGATGTGCCCGCCGCAATTGCTGTTCGTCCCCGACCGCGACGGCGACGACCGCCCCGACGGCCCGGCCGAGGCCGTGCTGGAAGGCTTCGACGTGCCGCCGGAGAACTTTCATAATTTCGCCAACGGCCTGCGCTGGGGCCCCGACGGCTGGCTCTATGGCCGTTGCGGCGCCTCGGCGCCGGGCTTAATCCGCCGGGCCGACGCGCCCGAGGAATACCAAGCTCCACTGCGCGGCGGCATCTGGCGATATCATCCGCGGCGCAAGCAGTTCGAGGCCCTGTGCCACGGCACGACGAACCCCTGGGGACACGATTGGGACCGCCGCGGCGAAGCCTTCTTCATCAACACAGTCAACGGCCATTTGTGGCACCTGATACCGGGCGCCCACTTCCGCCGCCCGCACACGATCAACGCCAACCCGCTGGTCTATGAACCGATCGAAATGCACGCCGACCATTGGCACTGGGACACCGGCAAGGATTGGGTCGATTCGCGCAAAGCCAGCGGCGAGCACGATCGGCGCGGCGGCGGCCACGCGCACGTCGGCATGACGATCTATCTCGGCGACCAATGGCCCGAGGCGTATCGCGGACGCCTGTTCACGCTCAACCAGCACGGCCGCCGGATGAACGTCGAGCGGCTCGAGCGTGAAGGGAGCGGCTACGTTGCTCGCCACGATCCCGACATGCTGCAGGCGGGCGATCCCTGGTTCCGCGGCGTCGAAGTGACCTACGGCCCAGACGGCGGCGTGTATCTCGTCGATTGGAGCGACACGGGCGAATGCCACGAGGCGACCGGCGTGCATCGCAACTCGGGCCGAATTTACAAGGCGACCTATGGCCAGGCGGCTCAGCAGCCGCCGCGAGACCTGACTCGGGCGGCGATCGGCGATCTCGTGGCGCTGCATGAGGAGTCGAACGAATGGCTGGCCCGCGCCGCTCGCCGCGAACTGACCGATCGCGCCGCGCGAGGCGACGACCTTCAAGCGGCGCTGGCGGCACTCGCAGCGATGCTCGAATCGTCCGACGATCCGATCTTGCGGTTGCGCGCCGCATGGACGCTTTACGGCTGCGGCGCCCTTTCGCGGGCGCAACTCGCCAAGCGACTACACGACCCCGACGAGCACGTCCGCACCTGGGCCGTGCGGCTGCTGACCGACGAATCGCCGCTCGACGCGCCGACGGGCGAACCGCGGGCGACGGGTACATCGCGGGCGAAAGACGGCGCGATCGACGCCAAGGTGCTCGACGCTCTTATCGAACAGGCCCGCGAGGACGACTCGGCGTTGGTCCGTTTGGCGTTGGCTTCGACCCTGCAGCGGTTGCCGCCGGCCGACCGGCCGAAACTTGCGGCGGCGCTGCTTTCGCGGGCGGAAGACGCCGGCGATCACAATTTGCCCCCGCTGATTTGGTATGGACTGATTCCGTTGGCCGAGCGAGAACCGCAAACCCTGGTTCCGCTGGCCCTAGAGGCCCGTTTACCGCTGGTCCGCATGTGGATCGCCCGTCGCTGCGCCGAATTGGCGACGAAACAGCCTAGCGTGTTGGCGTCGCTTCTGAAGCAAGCGGTCTCCAAGCCGCCCGCGGTGCGCCGCGAGATCGCATTGGGCGCCGTGGTCGGCGTGGCCGGGCAGCGCAAGGCGCCGGCGCCCGACGCTTGGCCGGCGTTCCTGGCGTCGTTCGAAGCACCGCCGGCCGACGTGCAAGAATCGCTGCGGACCTTGGGCGTGGTGTTCGGCGACGGCCGCGCGCTCGGCGAGGTCCGCCGTCTCGCGCTCGATGACAAGGCCGATTTGGACCAGCGCCGCGCCGCGTTGAAAACGCTCATCGACGCCAAGCCGGCTGATTTGCGCGAGGTGTGCGAGAAGTTGCTCAAGGTGCGGTTCCTCAATACGACGGCGCTCGAAGGGCTGGCGCGTTTCGACGATCCCCAGATCGGCCGGGGCTTGGCTCGCAGCTACAAGAACTTTCATCCTTCGGAGCGGGCAGCCGTGGTCGAGACCTTGGTCTCGCGGCCCGGCTTCGCGGCCGAATTGCTGGCGCAGATGGCGGCCGGCGCGATCGCCCGCGGCGATTTGAGCGCCGCCCAGGCGCGGCAGATCCGCGGGTTCGACGATCCGAAACTCTCCGCGCGGCTGGCCGAGGTCTGGGGCGAGCTGCGCGATTCGCCGCAAGACAAACAGGAGCTGATCGATAAGCTGAAGCGAGAGCTTTCGCCCAAGCGGCTGGCCGCGGCCGATAAACGGCGCGGACGGACCTTGTTCGCCAAGTCGTGCGCCTCGTGCCATCGACTGTTCGGCGCCGGCGGCGAGGTCGGGCCTGAACTGACCGGCGCCAACCGCAAGAACCTCGACTACCTGCTTTCGAACATGGTCGATCCGAGCGCCGTCGTGAGCAAGGATTTTCTGATGGCGACGTTGGCGCTGGCCGACGGCCGCGTCGTCAACGGGATCGTCGTCGCCGAGACCGAGGCGGCCGTGACTGTGCAAACGGCCCAAGCCAAGCAGGTCATTCCGCGCGCCGAGATCGAAGCGCGGGCGCCGTCGAAACTCTCGCTGATGCCCGACGGCCTGCTGCAACCGCTCTCCGCCGCCGAAATCGCCGATTTGTTCGCCTATTTGACGAGCGATACGCAGGCCGATTTGCCGCCGGGCGACAAGTAACGAACGCCACCGCTTATGGAAACGTGCAGTTGCGCATGACAAAGCCAGCAGCCGACGAACGCAGCCACGAACGTCGGGTCCGCGACGAGCAGATCGCGGCCGAGCCGCCGCTGCCGCCGATGGAATTGCCCGGCGACGCGACGGGAGTTCCCGTGGAAAGGTATCTTGGCGAGCACCGCCGGCATCCCCTGGCGGTTTTAGGCGTCGTCGAGAACGGATTGGTGCGCCCGCTCGATCCGGACGTGAAACTCGCGGAGAACTCGCGCGTGATCATCGTCGCGGCGAGCGGATAACGGCCGACCGTCAATGTGCGAAAAGGCTTGTGCGATCCCAAACATCAAGATACATTGATGCAATCGCTTGATACCTTACCGCTACGTTATCGCACTCGAAGGAGATGACTCATGGCCAGCTATGGGAAGTGGTTCGTCGCGGCATTGATTTCGGCGGCCGGCGCCGCGTGTTTCGCGGCCGAACCGGCCGCATCGGAAAAAGGCGCCGCGAAGCAACAGGCCGCCGAACAAAAGGCGGCGGAACCGAAGCTGGCCGTCGGCGACCAGGCGCCCGACTTCGTCATTCAAGACGCGGACGGCAAGAAGATCAAATTGGCCGAGCTGACTGCCAAAGGGCCGGTGCTCGTGCGTCTGACCTGCGGTTGCTCGGGCTGCGACAAAGAGCTGGCCTACTTCCAAGAGTTGCATAAAGCCTATGGAGAAAAGGGCCTGACGAGCCTCGCCGTGTTCAAAGAGCCGGACCAAAAGGTGGCCGACTATGTCAAGCAGAAGAAGCTGAACATGCTCTATGCCGTCGACACGAAGGGCGGGAGTTGGGACATCTTCAAAACCAAAACCATGCCGACCAACTTCCTGATCGACAAAGGCGGGCGGATCGTGTCGATCGCCTCGGGATGCGATCCGAGCGGCTTGTTGGCCAACAAACTGGCCGATAAAGTCGCCGGTCTGGTCGGCTCCGACAAGGTCGACGTGCAAAAAGAAGTCGCCAAGCAAGCGGTCGACAAGCCCGCCAAGGCCGGCGCCAAATAATCTGCTCGCGAGTAGCGCCTCCGTCCTGGCCGTGAATTGACCGGGACAAAGCGCTAGATGATCCGCTGAGCGATGCCTGCCGCCGGCTGCGGCGGGGTGCTGCGGTATTCGCTCGTGGCGACAATCTGCATCTGGGCGGTTTCCTCGCGGTGCGAGTCGCCCGCGAGAAGCTGCGCGACCAGATCGGCCTGTTCCTGCGCCGTGATGGGGCGGCGCAGGTAATGATCGTACCAGCCGGCCGATAGATGGCCGTCGCTTTCGGCGCTCAGCACGAACCCGCTGGCGACCTGGAAAACATTCATCGAACCATCGGCAAGATGGCCGGTCCAGTAGTTGAAGCCGAGCGGCTCGGCCTCTCGCCCCAGATATCGCCGATAAAGCTCCGTGACCCAGCCGCTCGCCGAACCACCGACGGATTGCCGCAACTCGGCCGACGCCAGGATGCCGATCTGCACCTGGTCGGGGCCTCCGCTGGGCCGCCAAACCTGGCCGCGCCAGTAATCCAAGCCGGCCTGTTCCGCGTCGCGATGCAGATAGTCGTGATAGAATTGGCGAATCGACAAGTCGAGGTATTCGTCGGTCTCCATTAAGGAATGTGCCACCTGGTCGAGCGTTTGGCCGCCGGCAATGGCGTCGGTCCAAAACTCCCAAGCCGAGAGATCCGGATCGCGGTTCAGGATGTCGCGATACAGCTTGCGCACCAGCTCGGCCGGCTGCGAGACCAACTCCACCGCGGCCGTCGAGTCGCCGTCGCTGTTGGAAAGCTGGTAGCTGAACTGGTCGATGCCGTGGAAGCCGGCGCCTGGAGTGTAAGAAAACGTGCCGTCGGAGTTCAGAACGAGCGTTCCATGTTGCGGCGGCGTTGCCACGGCCGCCGTCCCTGCACCGGCGGGAACGTCATTGCTCAGGACCGAGTCCGCCGACTGCTCGATCCGGTCCGTGGCGCCGAGCAAATAGCTGTCGGGCGTCGCCACCGGCGCACCGCTGCTCGCCGGCGCCAGAACGTCGAGCGTCACGCTGGCCACGTCGCTCATCGCGCCGCCCGCCTGCGCGCGGTAGCTGAAGCCGTCCACCCCCTGAAAGCCCGCCTGTGGAACGTAATCGAACGAACCGTCGGCGCGCAGCGTCAACGACCCGTGCAGCGGGGCGATGACCAGCGCCGCCGATAGCGCGCCGCCGCCGGTTGCGGTATCGTTCGCCAGTACCCCGGCAGCGGGCGATGCGAACGGCAGGCCGCCGGCGACCTGAAAGACGTCATTCGCGGCGGCAGGCGGCGCCGGGTCGTCGGCGGCGATGGCGATCGTCACGGTCGCCACGTTGCTGGTAGCCGATCCGTCGCTGGCGCGGTACGCGAACTGATCGACGCCGCTGAACCCGGCCGCGGGGGTATAGACGAACGAACCATCCGCTGCCAATCGCAAGCTTCCGTGGGCCGGCCCCTGCTCGAGCTGCGCCGCGAGAACATCGCCGTCCGCGTCGCTGTCGTTGCCGAGCACGGCGGGCGCGCTGGCGACCAAGGGCGTGTTCTGCGCGCCGCTGAAAGCGTCGTCGGCCGCCACGGGCGGATCGTTGACGTCGACGACCGCGATGCGCGCCGTGGCGACCGCGCTTTGCGACGTTCCGTCGTCGACGACCAGCGTCACTTGCCGCACGGCCGCGTGCGGATGTTGAGAAGCGTCGCGATAAGTGATCGACTTGATGACTTGCAGATAGTGGGCCGGGCTGTCGACGCCCGATAGGACGAGCGTTCCGGTCGCATCGTCATACGCGGCTTGGATCAGCGTGCCCGAGGCATTGGCCGCGAGCGTTTCATCGGTTCCGTCGAGTCGATTGGTGATGATCGCCCGCGCCGAAACGATCGTCGGGCTGGCTGGATCGGCGAGCGTCGCGTCGGGGTCGGCGATCGGGGCCGCCACACCGTCTTCGGTGAAGGTTGTGCTGAAATCGATTCCCGAGGCGGAACTGTCGTCCGCGTCCAAGTCGAGCGCCGGCGGCTGCCGGAGCAGGCCGACGCGGAGCGTGGCGGCGGCCAAACCGCTTGTCGCGGTCCCGTCGGTCGCGCGGTAGACGAAGCTGTCGATGCCGGTAAAGCCGGCGTCGGGCGCATAGACGAACGATCCGTCGGCGTTCAACGTCAAGGCGCCGTGGGCCGGAGAGCTGAACAATTCCGCCGCCAGCGGGTCGCCTTCGGCGTCCGTATCGTTGGCCAGTACGCCGCTTGCGGAAATGCTCAACGGCTCGCCGGCAGCGATAACGTAGCTGTCGTTGAAAGCGATGGGTGGAGCGCCGGAGAGCGCCAACCGCCCTTCCAATGGTTCGAACGCAAACCGCCGCACGCGCCGCGGCGGTTTTCGAGGGGAGCGAGTTTTCCTGGACCAACGCATGCGGCACATGCTCCGAAAGCTCTTATCGAGTCCATCGCCGCGGCGGCGCCGGACTTGGCGCCGCCGCGAGACGATGGCCGATTGCGACGATCAGGCGCCGCCTCCAAAGATCGCGTCGATGGCCGCCGAACCAGGCTCCTTGCGAATGCCCGGCGACAACTCGGCCGCCATCAAGTCCTCGGGATAGGCCGTCGGATTCAGATCGGCGAAACCCAGCACGTGCCCTAGTTCGTGCATCACGGCCGTCAGCAAGTCGACGCGACCGTCGGCCGCGCTGCCCGGGACGGCCGAGAGCGAAGCGCCGGCGCCGAGCAGAAACTCGGCGTCGTCCGCCGGGGTCGGATCGATGAACCAGCCGCGGCCGGCGGCATTCACGTCGATCTGGATGCGGTCGCCCGCGGTAGAGCCTAGCAAGCCGCCCGGCAAATCGCCGACCGACGCAATGACATGGCCGAGAGCTTGCACGCCCAGCGGGTCTACGACCCTCCAGCGGGCCAACCCCTCGGAGATGAACAGCGACAGTTCGGCCGCGGTCAAGTCGTCGCCGCCTCCGAGCGCCGCCGTTCCGGGGGCGAGCCAGAGCGGCGCCGCGACGTGGATCGTCACCGCGGCCAACGTGCTCTTCAGGTGCCCGTCGTCGGCCTGGTAGGTGAAACTGTCGTCGCCCGTGTAGGCCGCGTTGGGCGTGTAGCTCAGCGACCCGTCGGGGTTGAGCGCGAGCGAGCCGTGTTGCGGGCCTTTGAAAAGTACCGCCGTAAGGGCGTCGCCGTCCGGGTCGGTATCGTTGGCCAACACGCCCGAACTGGGGAGGATCAACGGCGTGTTTTCCTGAGTGGTATAGGCATCGTTCGCCGCGACTGGCGGATGATTGACGTGAGCGCTCACGGTAATCGAGACCGTGGCCAGATTGCTATTGTCCGTGCCGTCGTTGGCCCGATACGTGAAGCTGTCGGCGCCGACGTAGCCGGCCGACGGCGTATAACTGAACGACCCGTCGGGGTTCAGCGCCGCCGTGCCGTGCTGCGGGGCATCGACCAGGTTCGCGGTCAGCGGATCGCCGTCGGCATCGGTGTCGTTGGCCAGCACGCCGGCGGGCGAGACCGTCAGCGTCGTGTCTTGGAACATCGAATAGGCGTCGTCGGCCGCCACCGGCGGATGATTCACCGGCGTTCCGACGTGGATCGTGACGGTCGCAAGATTGCCGTCCGCCTGGCCGTCGAAGACCTGATAGCTGAACTGATCGGGGCCAATATATCCGCTATTGGGAGTGAAGCTGAAAGAGCCGTCCGCGTTCAGCGTCAGACTGCCGTGGCTCGGCCCGGCCACGAGTGAGGCCGACAGCGCGTCGCCATCCACGTCGAAGTCGTTCGCCAAGACGCCGTTGGCGGCGTTGACCGTCAGAGCGGCGTTCTGGGCGGTAGCGTAGTCGTCGTCGTAGGCCGCGGGCGGATCGTTGACCGGGTTGACCGTAATCGTCACGGCGGCGACGTTGCTGTCGTCCGTGCCGTCGTTGGCCTTGTAGGTGAAGCCGTCCGTACCGTTGTAGTTGGGGTCCGGCATGTAGCAGAACGAACCGTCGGGGTTCAACGTCACTATGCCGTGCTGCGGCGAGTCGACCAAGATCGCAGTCAGAGGATCGCCCTCCACGTCCGTATCGTTCCGCAGTACGCCTGTCGCGGCGTTCGACGCCAGCAGATTATCTTCCGCGACGCTGTAATGATCGTTCCGAGCCGCCGGCGGATCGTTGACCGGGTTGACGGTGATCGTTACGGCCGCCACGTTGCTGTCGACCGTTCCGTCGTTGGCCTTGTAGGTGAAGCCGTCCGTGCCGTTGTAGTTGGCGTCCGAGGTGTACGTAAACGTGCCGTCGGCATTGAGCGTCACCGTGCCGTGTTGCGGGGTGTCGACCAGAATCGAGGTCAGCGGATCGCCGTCGACGTCGGTGTCGTTGGCCAGCACCCCGCCCGATGAGACGACCAAGGGAGTGTCTTCATCGGTCACGTAAACGTCGTTGACCGCCGCCGGCGGGTCGTTGACCGGGTTGATGGTGATCGTCACGGCCGCGACGTTGCTGTCGGCCGTTCCGTCGTTGGCCTTGTAGGTGAAGCCATCCGTGCCGTTGTAGTTGGCGTCCGGGGTATAGGTGAACGTGCCGTCGGCGTTGAGCGTCACCGTGCCGTGTTGCGGGGTGTCCACCAGGATCGAGGTCAGCGGATCGCCTTCGACGTCGGTATCGTTGGCCAGCACGCCGCCCGATGAGACGACGAGCGGCGTGTCTTCATCGGTGGCGTAGCTGTCGTTGACGGCCGCGGGCGGGTCGTTGACCGGGTTGACCGTGATCGTCACGGCCGCGACGTTGCTGTCGGCCGCGCCGTCGTTGGCCTTGTAGGTGAAGCCGTCCGTGCCGTTGTAGTTGGCGTCCGGGGTGTACGTAAACGTGCCGTCGGTGTTGAGCGTCACCGTGCCGTGCTGCGGGGTGTCGACGAGAATCGAAGTCAACGAATCGCCGTCGACGTCGGTGTCGTTGGCCAGCACGCCGCCCGATGAGACGACGAGCGGCGTGTCTTCATCGGTGGCGTAGCTGTCGTTGACCGCCTCCGGCGGATCGTTGACCGGGTTGACCGTGATCGTCACGGCGGCGACGTTGCTGTCGGCAGCGCCATCGTTGGCTTTGTAGGTGAAGCCGTCCGTGCCGTTGTAGTTGGCGTCCGGGGTGTAGGTGAACGTCCCATCGGCGTTCAATGTCACGGCGCCATGCTGCGGGGTGGCGACCAGAATCGAGGTCAACGAATCGCCGTCGACGTCGGTATCGTTGGCCAGCACGCCGCCGGTCGAAACGACGAGCGGCGTGTCTTCATCGGTGGCGTAGCTGTCGTTGACGGCCACAGGCGGATCGTTGACCGGGTTGACCGTGATCGTCACGGCGGCGACGTTGCTGTCGGCCGTTCCGTCGTTGGCCTTGTAGGTGAACCCGTCCGTGCCGTTGTAGTTGGCGGCTGGCGTGTACGTGAACGTGCCGTCGGCATTGAGCGTCACCGTGCCGTGCTGCGGGGTGTCGACCAGAATCGAAGTCAACGAATCGCCGTCGACGTCGGTGTCGTTGGCCAGCACACCGCCGGTCGAAACGACGAGCGGCGTGTCTTCATCGGTGGCGTAGCTGTCGTTGACGGCCGCGGGCGGGTCGTTGACCGGGTTGACCGTGATCGTCACGGCGGCGACGTTGCTGTCGGCCGTTCCGTCGTTGGCCTTGTAGGTAAAGCCATCCGTGCCGTTGTAATTGGCGGCTGGCGTGTAGGTGAACGTGCCGTCGGCATTGAGCGTTACCGTGCCGTGCTGCGGGGAATCGACCAAGATTGAGGTCAACGAATCGCCGTCGACGTCGGTGTCGTTGGCCAGCACGCCGCCGGTCGAAACGACGAGCGGGGTGTCTTCATCGGTGGCATAGCTGTCGTTGACGGCCGCCGACGGATCGTTGACCGGGTTGACCGTGATCGTCACGGCCGCGACGTTGCTGTCGGCCGTTCCATCGTTGGCCTTGTAGGTGAAGCCATCCGTGCCATTGTAGTTGGCGGCTGACGTGTACGTGAACGTGCCGTCGGCATTGAGCGTCACCGTGCCATGCTGCGGGGAGTCGACCAGAATCGAAGTCAACGAATCACCGTCGACGTCGGTGTCGTTGGCCAACACGCCGCCGGTCGAGACGACGAGCGGCGTGTCTTCATCGGTGGTATAGGCGTCGTTGATGGCCGCGGGCGGATCGTTGACCGGGTTGACCGTGATCGTCACGGCCGCGACGTTGCTGTCGACGGTTCCGTCGTTGGCCTTGTAGGTGAACCCGTCCGTGCCGTTGTAGTTGGCGGCTGGGGTATAGGTGAACGTGCCGTCGGCGTTGAGCGTCACCGTGCCGTGCTGCGGGGTATCGACCAGAATCGAAGTCAGCGGATCGCCATCGACGTCGGTAT
The DNA here is from genome assembly GCA_035606815.1 of Pirellulales bacterium. GTDB lineage: Bacteria > Planctomycetota > Planctomycetia > Pirellulales > JAICIG01 > JAICIG01. The sequence continues at coordinate 2,580 of DATNEC010000698.1, read as the reverse complement.
CGTTGGCCAGCAGGCCGCCGGTCGAAACGACGAGCGGCGTGTCTTCATCGGTGGCGTAGCTGTCGTTGACGGCCGCCGGCGGATCGTTGACTGGGTTGACCGTGATCGTCACCGTGGCGACGTTGCTGTCGTCGGTCCCGTCGTTGGCCAAGTAGGCGAATCCATCGGTCCCATTGAAATTCGGATTGGGAACGTAGGTGAACGACCCGTCGGCGTTCAAGGTCACCGTACCGTGCTGCGGGCCGCCGACCAGCACCGCGGTCAGGGGGTCGTTCTCGACGTCGGTGTCGTTGGCCAATACGCCCATCGCCGGGGCGACGGCGAGCGTCGTGTCTTCGGCCACCGAATAGACGTCGTTGTGCGTCTGCGGCGGATCGTTGACGGCGGCCACGTTGATCGTGACGGTGGTTGTGTTGCTATCGACCGTTCCGTCGTTCGCTTTATAGCTGAACGAGTCCGTGCCATTGAAGTTAGCGTCGGGCGTATAGGTGAACGACCCGTCGGCGTTCAGCGTCAGCGCGCCGTGGGCCGGCCCGCTGGCGAGCACGGCGGTCAGCGGATCGCCGTCGGGGTCGCTATCATTCGCCAGCACTCCGCCGGCCGGCACGGTGAGCGTGTTGTCCTCATTGACGGCATACGCATCGCTGACGGCCGTCGGCGGGTCGTTGACGCCGACCACCGACAACGTCGTGACGGCGGTGTTGCTGTCGTGGCTGCCGTCGTTGGCGACGAAGGTGATCGTGCGGTTCGTCGTGTCGGGATGCTGCGACGCATTGTTGTAGCTGACCGTCTTCAGCACTTGCAGGTAATGCCCGACCGTATCGCTGCCCGAGAGCGTCAAGGCGCCTGTGGGGCTGTCGTACGAGGCGGAAATGCTCGTGCCCGTCGTGTTGGCCGAGAGGCTTTCGAGGGCGCCGTCCCGCAGGTTGGCGATCGTGACGGTCAACGAGGCCAGGTTCGGGCTGTCGGAGTCGGTCAGACTGGCGTCGATGTCGGCCAAACCGACCGGCCCGCCGTCCTCGGTGAACGTCGCGGCGAAGTTCGCGCCCGTCGCCGCGCTGTTATTCGCGTCGAGATCGAGCACGGGGGCGTGGTTGCCCAGGCCGACCTTGAGCGTGACGGCGGCCAGGGTGCTGAACGATGTCCCGTCATTGGCCCGGTAAGTGAAGCTGTCGACGCCCGCAAAGCCGGAATTGGGCGTATAGCCGAACGATCCGTCGGCTTGTAAGCTGAGCGTGCCATGCGCAGGTCCGCTGAACAAGCTGGCGGAAAGCGGATCAGCTTCGGCGTCGGTATCGTTGGCCAGCAAGCCTGGGGCCGCGATGTTGAAGGGAACGTCTTGGGGCAGGGAAAACACGTCATTGACCGCCACCGGCGGGGCCCCTGAAAGTACCAGGCGCTTATCGAGCATCTGCAATCCAAGGTTGCGCAAACGGCGGCGGCGGTTCGTCTTGAGGGCTGCGGACTTCCGGGACTTTTTCATGGTGCATCCTTTCGATAAAATCGGCCCCAACTCGTTCGTGGAAGCGGTAATCCTTGATGGATCTTGACGGATCGATGTTGCAAGGCCCAGGCTCCTCTCGCTCCGCACGCATGGAGCGCGCGGCGCGAAAGGGAACGGGCCCGATGCGGAAGCTATGCCGTCGCTAAACTATGTGGCCGCTAAACTATGTCGCTGAGCGGCCGAGAGGAACGGGCGAAACAAGTCCCTTGAGCGGCGGTGCGGGACGCGAACACGCTTGACTCCTTTCTCACGGCGGTCTGTCGAATGACCGCACTTAAGATGAGTTTCATCCTGAAACTATGCTGACCGGCCCATGAGTTTACCGATCTGGAAGCGAATGGCAAGACTTCGAACAAAAATCCCTCGTTTTTTCTAGACGTAGACCCGCCGTCGAGCCGTATTCGGCCATCGCTAACCGCTTGTGCGCCAAGTGCATCAGCGCCCCCGCGCGGGTGCGCGCTTCGCATCCTAATTTTTTTCGTCGGGATGCTGGCGCGGGGCCTCGCGCAAGATACGATTGGTCCGTCGCCCCGATGTACGTCGCGGCGCCGGCGATGGTTCGAGATGCGATGGCAAATTCGCCGGCTTGCGAAACCGCCGCCGATGGCGCGCGCTTTTTTTCACGGCCTGATAGGATCGCCATGCAGCCCGTTCGCTTTGGATTGATCGGTTATGGGGCCTGGGGCGGCCACCATGCGCGGGCCCTTTCGCAGATCCCCGAGGCGACGCTAGCGGCAATCTGCGCCCGGTCCGAAGCCAGCCGCCGCCAGGCCCAAGCGGAAAATCCCCGGGCCCGGCTGTATGCCGACTATCGCGAGATGCTAGCACTCGAACCGCTCGATGCGGTCGATGTCGTGCTGCCGTCCGACCAGCACTTCGAAACGGCCCGCGCCGTGTTGGAATCCGGCCGGCATCTGCTGCTCGAAAAGCCCATGGCGCTCGAAATCGAGCAGTGTTCGCGACTGATTGAACTGGCCGCGCGTCAGGACCGTCTGCTGGCCATCGGGCATGAACTGCGGCTTTCCTCGCTGTGGGGCAAGGTCAAACAACTGATCGACGCTGGAGCGATTGGCGAG
>DATNEC010000692.1:0-2362 GCA_035606815.1 Pirellulales bacterium | reverse complement strand
TGGGGCCGTTCAGAACTCCAGAAGGCGAACCGATCGTCGAACTCGGCGACGACGAGATCCTGCTCAACCGTTGGGCCGCCGACGATTTCGCCGCGCAGGGCGTGAAGCTCAAGCCGGGCGATCCGGTGCGTCTGACGTACTTCGAGCCGGAAAGCACGCACGGCAAGGTCGTCGAGTCGATGAAGACCTTCAAGTTGAAGGCCGTCGTGGCGATGGACGGCCCCTCCGCCGATCGCGATTTCACGCCCGAGCTGCAAGGCGTGACCGACCAGGAGTCGCTGGCCAATTGGGATCCGCCCTTTCCCTACGATTCGACGCGCGTCCGCAGCACCCCGCCCAACGATCAGGACGAAAAATACTGGGACGACTATCGGGCGACGCCCAAGGCCTTCATTTCGCTCGTCACGGGCCGCAAGCTGTGGGGCAGCCGCTTCGGGCAGACGACTTCCATCCGCATTCCCGCTTCGAAAGACGACAGCCGGACCGATCTTGCCGCGGACTTGCGCGAAGCGCTGGTTCCGAAGCAGGCGGAGTTGGGCTTTGCATTCCGACCCGTCAAACGGCAGGGTCTGGCGGCTTCGGCCGGCACGACGCCTTTCGACGTGCTGTTTCTCTCGTTCAGCTTTTTTGTGATCGCCGCGGCCGTGATGCTGGTGATGCTGCTGTTTCGTCTGGGCGCCGAACAACGCGCGCGGGAAATTGGCATCTTGCTGGCCGTCGGTCTCAAACTGCGGCAGGTGCGCGGCATCTTGCTCGCCGAAGGCTTTTTTGTCGCCGCATTAGGCGCCGCCGCCGGAGTGGCGGTGGGCGTCGGTTATGCCTGGATGATGTTGGCCGGCTTGCGCGCGCCGGGTTGGTGGCTGGCCGCCGTTAGCAGCCCGTTTTTGCAATTGCACATTTCGCCGCGAAGCTTGCTGATCGGCTATGCCAGCGGCGTGGCGGTTTCTTTGGCGGCGATCGCCTGGGCGATCTGGCGGATGCGCAAGATTTCGGTGCGCCGCTTACTGGCCAATCAGGCGGGCGAAGATGCGGGCCGCGTACGCGGCCGGCCGAGAGTAAGTCGCTGGGTCGGTTGGATCTCGCTCGGCTTGGCCCTGGCCGTCGGCGCGTCGGCCGCGCGATTGCAGGGCGAGGCCCAGGCCGGCGCCTTTTTCGGCTCCGGCGCCTTGGTGCTGACGGCGTTTTTGGCGTTTATCGCGGCGCGTTTCCGCACGGGCGACGCCGCGCCGCTCGTCCGGGTCGGCGGATCGGCGCTGCTCCGGCTGGCTCTCCGCAATGGGGCCCGTAATCCGGGCCGCAGCACGCTGACAATCGGCCTCATCGCCGCGGCGACCTTTCTGATTATCGCGATCAGCGCCTTCCGGCTCGATCCGCCTGACTCGGTCCTGCGGCGCGACAGCGGCAGCGGCGGCTTTTCGCTCGTCGCCCAAAGCGACCTGCCGATCTATCGCGATTTGAACAGCGATGCGGGGCGCGAGGAGTTGAGTTTTTCGCCGGCCGAAAGCCAGAAACTCGCCGGGCGTGAAATCATTTCGCTGCGGGTCAAGCCGGGCGACGACGCGAGCTGCTTGAATCTCTACCAGCCGCAGCAGCCGCGCGTGCTTGGCGTGGGCGAGGCGCTCATCCGCCGCGGCGGTTTTGCCTGGGCGGCAACGGCGGCGGAGACCGCCGAAGAGCGGGCCAATCCCTGGCTGCTGCTCGACAAGCCGGCGATCGGCGCCGACGGCAAGCCGGCCGTGCCGGTCGTCATGGACGCCAATACGGCGACCTACAGCTTGCATCTGAGCGGAGTGGGCGCCGCTTATGAAATCCCCGACGGGCGAGGCGGCCGACTCGCGCTCGTCGTCGTCGGCTTGCTGAAGAACAGCCTGTTCCAAGGCGATCTGCTGATCGGCGAAAAGGCCTTCCTCGCTCATTTTCCCGAGATCAGCGGTTATCGCTATTTCTTGATCGAAGCGCCGCAAGACCAGCAAGCCGCGGTCGAAACGGCCCTGGAAAACACGCTCGGCGACTTCGGTTTCGACGTCGAGCCGACCGCGCGGCGGCTGGCCGAATTCATGGCCGTGCAGAACACCTATCTGTCGACGTTTCAAAGCCTCGGCGGCTTGGGACTGTTGCTCGGCACGTTCGGAGTGGCGGTGGTGCAACTGCGAAACGTGCTGGAGCGCCGCGGCGAGTTGGCCCTGCTTCGGGCCACGGGCTTTCGGCGCTCGATGCTGGCCGAAATCGTGATGCTCGAAAACGCGACGTTGCTCGTTGGGGGATTGGGCGTCGGAATTCTGGCCGCACTCGTCGCCGTTTCGCCGCACTTATTCGCCGGGGGGGCGTCGGTCCCTTGGCGCTCTCTCGCCGTCACGCTCGG
>DATNEC010000689.1:0-6539 GCA_035606815.1 Pirellulales bacterium | reverse complement strand
CCACGCTCCCCCCGCGATCCCGCGCCCGCCTCGCCCTCGGTCGATGCGCGCGCCGATGAAGACGCTCAAATACCAAAAGGGGCAACTGCAGACGATGCCGAACGAGCCGTTCTCGGAACGCAACAAGTCCACGAGCCATCTCAACATCGCCAGCCCGGCGCCGCCTATGGCCGTTGCGGCGAGCAGGCCCTTCAGATTGAACTGAAATCGCTCGTATCTTGCCGAAGAACTCATGCCGGCGATACCGTTTGGGCTTCAGCCTCTTGACGCGCATGCCCGAAAACGCCCCGCTGCCCGCTCCGCGGCGAAGGCGCCGTTCAGTTCGCTGAATCGAACCGTCGCACGATCACGCAACTCGCCTGGCCCTGGGGAGTGACGCTGAGGTTCAAGAAGTTGTCGCCGGGATCGGCGCCGCCGGTGACCGCGGCCACGGGGCACGCCGGATCGGGCGTTTCGTAGTTCAGCACCGGGAACAGCCGCCCTCGGACCAGCGCGAGCGTGCTGGCGATCAGCTCGACGACCCCGCTGCCGGCGCCCAAATTCCCGAAATAGCTCTTCGCCGCGGTCACTGGGATTCGATCGGCATGCCGCCCGAAGACTTCGCGAATCGCACGCGCCTCGTCGATGTCGCTTTGGCTCGTGCCAAGTCCATGGGCGTGGAGATGTCCCACTTCTTCGGGGGCGAGACCGGCCTCTCGCAGCGCCGAGCGCATGGCATTGGCCAGGGCCTGATCGCGCTTCGCCGCAAACTGCCGATCGACAACGGCCGACGACGCCGCCGCAACCACCTCGGCGTGGATCGTGGCGCCGCGGGCCTGGGCGTGTTCGAACTCTTCAAGCACGATCGTGCCGGCGCCTTCGCCCAATACCATGCCGCTGCGGTGCAGATCGAACGGTCGCGAGGCCTTTTCGGGCGAGCCATTGACGGCCGCCAGTTGCTCGGAGAGCTTGGCGTGGATCGCCTTCATGGGGTGGATTCGCGTCCCCGTGGCCCCGGCCAGCATTACGTCGGCATGATTGCGGGCAATTACGCGAAAGGCCTCGCCGATGGCCAAATTGGCCGAGGCTTCGCGCTCGGTAATTGAATTATTCGGACCGCGCAGATCGTTGTAGATGGCGACATGGCTGGCCGGCATGTTGGGCAGGTATTTCAGCAGCCACAGCGGGTTCATCGCGCCCAGCCCTTGCGGCCCCCAACGCTCGAAGTGAAAACTGCGGTCGGGATCGAGGCAGGCCTCGATCGGCGCATTGAGTTCGTCGGGCGTCGAAACCATATAGTCCGAGCCAAAGACGATGCCCGATCGCTCGGGATCGCGCTGCGCCGCGGGAAATCGAGCATGCTCAAGCGCCAATTGGGCCGAGGCGACGCCCATCTGGCACTCGCGGCACATCACTTTGAGCGCTTTGCGGATCTGCTTTTTCTGGTCGCCCTCCAGGGCGCCGAAATCGTCGATCGCGCCGGTGAACTGCCGCGCTTCGGCGCCGAACGGCGTCGGCAACGATCCGGGCGAAAACTGCGTCAGCGCGGCAACCGCGCTGCGACCGGCCGATAAGGCCTCCCAAAGCGAGTCGGGGCTGTTGCCCAAGGGACTGATCAAACCCAGGCCGGTGATCACCACTCGGCGGCCCGACCGCGACGAAGAACTCATACGACACCGTGCAAACGAACGACAGAGGCCAAGCGGACCATGAAGAACAGGGCGATTGTAGTGACTGCCTCGGCGAGCGTCGAGGCGGAACGTGCGGCCGAGGGCGGCCGGGCTACATGGCGCTAGCGGCGCCTGCTGGACTGGCGCGAGGTGAAGGATACCCGGCGTTCAATACCGCCCGTGATAGGTCTTGGCGTCGCGAGCGCTCGAACGGACCGCTTCGCGCGCCGGCGCCGCCTGGCCCTTGCTCTCGACGAAGACCAGCAAATCGGCGCGGGCGGGCTGAGAGAGGATCGGCAAGGCGGCCATCAGCGCGTTCGGCTTTTCGGGCACCGGAGTCGCCACGACCCCCAGCCCCACCACCAGCACCTGGCCGGCCGGCCAGCGGAACCGCTCGTGCAGCCGGCAATGCGTGACTTGCGGCACCTCGATGGGCACGCGCTGGCGCGGCGCCACGGCCGTCGGCACCGCCAACGTCACCGGAACCAGCTTCTCCAACTGGTCGATGTTGCACTTGATGACCGAGTCGACCGTCTGACCATCCAGCGATAGCAGCGGGCTAAGCTCGAGCGAGAAACCCTCGTCGAATTGGGTCTGCTCCGGTTCGAAGCCGGGCCAGATTTCAGGGCGGATGAAGACGTCGCGAACGAACGTCCGCGGCCGAATCGAAGAAACCGTCGTCGATTGGCCGTTGTTGACCAGCAAGTGGGGCGAACTGTGCTCGCGGAAGTCGTTCCGCTTGCGCATGTCTTCAAGCATCAAGGCCACGTCTTCCTTGTGGACCAGCCAGGCCTGGATGCCTTGCGTTTGTACCGGCACGGGATGCAACACGGCGTGCGCCTTGGCCCGCCAATCGGGGTGGCCAACCGTCACGACTCGCAGGCCGAAGGCTTGCGACTCGGCCTCGCTGCTGACGAAGCGATCGACCACCTCGGCCACGACTTTGTGCATTTCGGGCGTGTGATAGACGATCAGCGTGCTGGCATTGGCGCACAACAGGGCGACCGGTTCCGAATGCCAGGCTTCGTAGCCAGTCTCGCGCAGAATCCAATCGACAATCGCCTGCTCCGGTCGGTTCGTCGAGGTGACGCGGACCGTGTAGGGGCGAATGTTGTAAGTCCGCAGAATTTGTCCGGCCTCGTTTGGCAGCGCGTCGAGGCTCTCGCTGACTTGCGCCAAATGATGGGGGGCGGTCGCCAGCGGTTCCAAGCCGCCCTGGCCATGATCAGACCGCGCGGCGTGATCAGCCGCGTCGCCAGGCTTGGTCAAGCTATTCTTGCTGATCGAGGCGCCGGGCGAACGCCACTTTCCGGCTTGGCTGGCCGAAGCTTTTTTCTTCGGCGCCGGCGTAGCTGCCGGTTCGCGGTCGCTCTCGGATTGATATTCGGCGTCCGACTCCTCGGCCAGGGTCTGGGCCGAGGCGGTCGGTCGGGACGAGATCGACCCAGAGTCGAGAAGCAACCCTCGGACAAGCAAGGCGGCCAAGACGAAATGCAAGCGACGCCTGGAAAAGCACATGGTTCAGCCTCCACGCCGGAAAAGGAGGGCGGGAGTATAGGCCGCGCCTTGTCGGCCGGCAAGGTCCGTTTCTTGAGGGAATTGGCGCCTAACTAGCGTTTGGCGGCGACGGAACGCTAGAATTTATCCCCGTCATGAAAGATTCGCGACAAGATCCTCCTGGCGGTAACAGTACTGCCTCGGCGGCCTCCATGTCGTCCAGCCTGCTCGAGCGGCTGCGCGGCCACGACGCCGAGGCGTGGAAGCGACTGGTACGGCTGTACTACCCGTTGGTGCGCGGCTGGTGCTTGCGTGGCGGTCTGCGATCCGAGGATGCCGCGGACGTCGCTCAAGAGGTCTTTCGAGCATTGGCTGGAAATGTGAATCGCTTCCGCAGAGAGGAGAGTGGAAGTTCCTTCCGTGGCTGGCTTTACGGCATTACGAATCGGCAGCTCATGGCGCATCGGCGACGTCAGAAGCAGCAGGCGGCCGGCGTCGGCGGCAGCGAAGCGCAGCAGTGGTTCGCGAATTTGCCGGAGATCGACGCGGACGGCGCGAACTCGGAGTGTTCCGCCGCAGCGCCGAACGAGCGGCAGGAACTATTGCGCCGGGCTTTGCAACTGTTGCGCGGGGGGGTGGCGAAGCATACCTGGGAGGCCTTTTGGCGTACGGCCGTCGAAGGAGAATCGCCGTCCGACGTGGCCGCGGAACTGGGAATCAGCGTGAACACGGTGTATGTGGCCAAAGCCCGGCTACTGGGCCGGCTGCGAGAAGAGTTTGGCGAACTCATCGAATGATCGAATCCGCGTTGACAGAGAATAAACTGAAAAGGAAATGCTGATGACCGGCCCTATGGTTATCTCCGCCTGTCCGGCGAGCGACGAGCTGGCCCAGTTCCAGCGCGGCAATCTGCCCAGCGGCAAGTTGGAGGAGCTGGCCGTCCACCTGGAGAGTTGCAGCGCCTGCCAGGCGTCGCTCGACAGCCTTCCGAGCGTCGCCGACGAGTTGTTGGTCGATTTGCGCGAAATACGCGACATCGACGCGCCGGAAGACGATTCGTTGATTGCCGAGGTCGCCGCGCTAGAGTCGATTTCGGCCCGTCTGTTCGATGATACGCGCGAGATGCGGCCCGCGATGCCGGCGGCGCCGGAATTGCCTTCGCGCATCAGCGAATACGCCGTCCAGGGGGCCATAGGCCGGGGCGGCATGGGTGCGGTTTACCGAGCGGTACATACCCGGCTCGACAAGGTCGTGGCGATCAAGGTGTTGTCGTCGCAACGTCTCGGGGACGCCGTCGCCGTGGCGCGCTTCGAGCGCGAGACGCGGGCCATCGGCAAGCTGAGCCATCCCCACATCGTGGCGGCCACCGACGCCGGCGAGGTCGCGGGCGCTCCGTTCCTGGTGATGGAGTTCGTGGATGGAATCGACTTGGCCCAGTTGGTCAAACGACAAGGGCCGCTGAGCGTTGCCGACGCTTGCGAGATCGTACGGCAGGCCGCCCTGGGGCTGCAATACGCCCACTCGCATGGTCTGGTGCATCGAGACGTCAAGCCCTCGAATCTGCTGCTCACGTCGGCCCCCGACCAGGCCGCCGGCGGACTGGTGAAAGTCGCCGATCTGGGGTTGGCGCTGTTGCACGAACCGGATGCCGGGGCAGGACCGAATGCGGAAACCAGCGGCACGACGTCGGCCAATCTGGTAATCGGATCGCTGGACTACATGGCGCCCGAACAAGCCGACGACGCGCATCAAGTCGATCAGCGGGCCGACCTCTATAGCCTCGGATGCACGCTCTACGAGTTCTTGGCCGGCAAGCCTCCCTTCGCCTCGCCGAGTCAAACGCGGCTGCAAAAGCTGAAGGCCCATGCCGACGCGCCGGCGCCGTCGCTGGCGGGCGCTTGTCCGAAACTGCCGGTCGGGCTTGAGTCGCTTGTGCGGAAGCTGCTGGCGAAGAATCCCGCCGACCGTTTCGCCTCCGCCGCCAGCTTGGCGACGGCGTTAGCGCCGTTCACCGCCGGAGCGAACCTGGCCCGGCTGTTGGACGAATCGTCGCCTCATGTTTCCGCAACCCAGGTTTCCGACCGCGCGGCGCCGCCGGGTCGGAGCAAGCGATTCATGGGGATTATCCTGGGGTGTTTGGGAGCGATTGCGGCGGCCTCGGTCATTTATGTCCAAACCGATCGCGGCACGTTGGAGATCAAAACGGACGACGACGAGGTGAAAGTCCGCGTCGAGCAAGACGGCAAGCTCATTACGCTGGTCGATCTCAAGACCAATAAAGAAATCCGCCTGGGCGGCGGAACCTATCAGGTGGCCCTGGGCGACGCGGACCAGGATCTGGCGCTCGATGCCGACGAGTTCACCTTGCGCCGCGGCGGCAAAGAGGTGCTGCATGTCCGACGCCAGCCGCCCGCTTTGATCAAGGCGCCCTTTGATTCCGGCGAGGCGAAGCGGCATCAGGAGCGCTGGGCGCGCTTTCGCGGCGTTCCGCGGACGATCAAAGGCGAATCCGGCATCGCGCTGACGCTCATCCCGCCGGGCCAGTTCGAGATGCGGCCCGGCTATCAGGTCAAAATCACCAAACCCTACTACCTGGGCGCCTATGAAGTGACGGTCGCCCAGTTCCGCCAGTTCGCCGAGGCCGCCGGATACAAAAGCGGTTTAGAGGCAGAAGGTCGGGGCATCATAGACGTCGACACGGCCCAGGAGGCGCCAGGATTGAATTGGCGAAGCCCTCGATTAGCGCCCGGCGACGATCATCCCGTCGCTGGCGTCTCCTGGTTTGACGCGGAGCGGTTCTGCGCCTGGCTGAGCGAGCGGGACAAAAAGAAGTATCGCTTGCCGACCGAAGCGGAATGGGAATGGGCCGCGCGCATGGGCCAGATCACCATGTTCGCTTGGGGCGACGATTGGGAAAAGGGAGGCGACCATGAATGGCATAGCGGCAATTCAGAAGGTCACACGCACCCCGTCGGTCAAAAGCTGGCTAATGCGTGGGGCTTGCACGACATCAACGGCAATGTGGTCGAATGGTGTCAGGACTGGTCGCAACTTCCGTTCTCGCAAGCCGAGGTGAGCGACCCGACGGGGCCTGCCTTGACGGCGGGAGCGCGCTTGCTCCGCGGCGGATCGTTCTACGATGGCCCGACGCCGTTCACGAACCGCGGTTCATTCGGCCCGGCGAAGCTCGATGCACCACTGCGGCTTCCGCGTCTGCCGCGAGCCGTAGTCTTGCAATGAGGGCGGCGGGTGGCAGCGCCTTGGTGACACCCTGGCAAAACGGCGCCAGTCTCTTACGGCTCTCATCTAGAGTCGCGTTTTGTTAGGCGCTGTTGACATGCTGCGCCTTCCTGCATCACAGATCGGCGACACTGCGGCCGGGTGATGGTTCTC
>DATNEC010000660.1:0-16238 GCA_035606815.1 Pirellulales bacterium | reverse complement strand
TGGTCCGGCTCCCCTCGGGCGGCCGCGCGGCGATGCGAAGGTTGGACCAGTTGGCGGCCATAGCGCCGGTGGTCTACCTGGCGGCGAGCGATCCCCAGCGATCCGGCCGCAAGCTGCTGGTGACGGTGAAAAACAATCTGGCCGCGCACGCTCCCGCCGCGGCGCTAGAGATCGTCGACGGGCGGATCGCCAGGGCGCCGGGACCGGTTGAAGTTTCGGCCGCGGATCTGCTGGCGCCTTCCACCCGCGTCGAGCAGCGGCAGGAGCGGTCCGCCGTCGAAGAATGGCTGCTGGCCGCCTTGGCGCGCGGTCCGATCGCCTCGCCCGAGTTGTTCCGCCAGGCCCGCGAGTGCGGCATTTCGCCTAAGGCCATCCGCCGCGCCGGCAAGAGTCTCGGCCTGACGCCCCGCAAGCGCGCGTTCGATAGTCCGTGGTTCTGGCAACTGGGCGCCAAAGAGGACTGTCGGCGAGACGACGAAGTCGGCCAAACTCAAACGGAAAAGTTCGGCCAAGATGGCAAAGTTGGCGAGTCGGAAACTCGCCAGTCGGCCGAATCCAGGCGAGCCGGAGGCGTCAGCCTCCGGGTCACTCGCCAGTCTGCTGAGCGAGGCAATAGGGCTGCGGATCTGTCAAAGCCGCAAGACCGAATGACGACGCAACGATACCCGGAGGCTGACGCCTCCGGCTCGCCTGTTGCTGCCTTCGGCTCGCTTGTTAATGCCTGCCGTTCGCCGGCCGATGACTCTGGCTGGCCGGTAGAAGCCGACGAAGACGGCCGAACATGGTTGGAAAAGTTGGGCCAAGATGGCGAAGTTGGGCCGCCGCTCGGCGATTTCGCCGATGCCGAGCCGCTTGCCGTTTGACGCAACCGCGGTCGACCCGGCGCTATTCTTCCGCCGGGTGATGCCGGGCGATGAAGAGATCGTAAACAAACCCGCCGAGCACGCCGCCGACCAGCGGGCCGACGATCGGGATCCACCACCAATGGTCGTTGGCGCGGAACGTCTCGCCGCCCCAACCGGCCAAGGCGGTGAACAGCCGCGGGGCGAAATCGCGCGCCGGATTGATCGCGTAGCCCGCGTTGAAGCCGAAGGTCATGCCGATCAACACGACCGCGGCGCCCACCACGAGCGGCGCCAGATTGCCGGTCGGCGCCAAGTTGCGGCGGTCGCCGACGGCGAAGATCAACGCGACCAACAGCGCCGTGCCGACGATCTGGTCGATCAGGCCGCCGGGCAGGGCGCTCAAAAACTCTTGTGGATACGTGGCCCAAATGCCGGCCGTCGCTTTCTCGCCGACGACCTGGCGCACGCCGCCGTCGAAGTGATCGAGCGCCTCGCGATAGACGACATAGACGACCGCCGAGGCCGCGAACGCGCCGCAGAGCTGCGCCAGCCAATAAGCGGGGACTTTACGCCAAGGAAATCCGCGGCGGACCGCCAAGGCCAGCGTGACGGCCGGATTGAGATGAGCGCCGGAAACGCCGCCGGCGATGTAGATGCCCATCGTCACGGCCAGCCCCCAACCCAGGTTGATCGACAGATACTCGCCTGCCGATTTCTCGCTCAGCGTGACCTGCGCCACGACGGCCACGCCGAACGCGATCAGCACGAACGTGCCGAGGAATTCCGCCGCCGCTTCGCGCCAGATCCCTCTTAACATGACGTGCTCCGAGAGAACGCATTTGAACCAAAGAGACGCAGAGGCACAGAGAAGGAGAGGAAGGCGCCATCCGCTCTCACAACTTCTCGTCCCCTCTTCCTCTCTGTAACTCTGTGGTTAGCTTCCTTCCTGATGAATCAAGCCCGCCGCCAGGACCGCGGCCAGCGGATCGGCGTCGGCCGCGCAAAAGCCGAGATGCAAATGTCGCCGCCAGCCTTCGGCATACTCGAAGCGGCCCGACATGCGGCCCACCTCGCGCATCAGCTCGCGCATCGTTTGAAGGTAAGAGTCGAGGCCCTGACTTTCGTCCAGCCACCGCTTTTGGCTGCGATGACAAGCCAGCATGGCGGCCTTTTGCTCCAAGCAGCCGGTCACGTCGACGAACAGGCCCGGCACGACCGGCTCGCCCAAGGGGGTGCGATTGCCGTGCGGCTGCGCGTGATAGACGGTCACCGGCGCCTCGACGATCGGCGTCGGCGGATCGACCGGAAAGTTAGGCATGCCGCGCGAGAAGGCGGCCGTCACCGCCAACCGGCAGGCGTTCACGTGGTCTTCCATGTAATCGACGGGCGAATGCGTCAGCACAATCTCGGGCGCCACTTCGCGCACGATCGCCCCCAGCCGATAGAGCGTCGGCCGGTCGTAGAAAATCTCCAGGTCGTTCGTCAGGCTCTCGTGAAACACGGCGCCGATCGATTGGCAAGCGTCGATCGCTTCCTGCCGGCGGATCGCCGCCACGGTCGCCGCGTCGTGCTCGGTCGAACCGCAGCAGCCGTTGGCAATGTTCAGGTAATGGATTTCGTACCCGGCGTCGCGCAGATGGATCAACGTGCCGGCCATCACAAATTCGATGTCGTCGGGATGGGCGGCCACGGCAAAAGCGCGGGGAGGCATTGCTCAGTGCATCTCCGCTTCGCAGGAGCCGATGCCGCTGCGGAGGAAATTGAACTGCACGTTGGGGTGCTCGGCCAACAGCGACATCGGCACGGCAGCATCGGCGATCTTCCGCGAGATCATCCAAGTCGTCAGCCGTTGGCCGAAAGGATTGTCGTGGCAGCCGGCATGCCAGATCGAGACCTTCTCGGCCCGCCAGGTTTCCAGCGGCCCGACGGAGATGGCTTGCGTGGGAACATTGGTCACTACGCCGCCGCCCGAAGTCCGCGCATTTTGAATGATCGTCATCGGGTGCAAATCGACCACGCGAGTCGAAAGCCGGCGATACTCGGCGGGCGTGGGCGGGGCATCGCGATATTGGCCTTCGCGCTTGGGCGGATCGTTGAACGCCCAGTGCTTGACCTCGCCTTGCCCGCCTTGCATCACGACGCAGCGTGCGCGGTCGTAGCTCGCAAGGTACTCGCGCGCGTCGGCCTTGGGGAAATGAATATTTTCACGCGGCATCCGCAACTCGGGCCGGATGCGGTTGAAGCACAGTTCCATGTCGGCCCGGGCGAAGCTGAGCGGAAAGTCCTCCGGCGCCTCGCGGCCGTCGACAAACCATTCGTCCATGCCCCAGAAATGACAATGCCGCAGGTCAAGCTCCAACTCGTTCACCAGACGCGCGACCAGCGGCAACTGCTCGGTCGGGCCGATCGGGCCGCAGATGCCCGCCGGCCGCTCGGGCGTCGCTTGCCGCCAGGCGGCGATATACTCCAGCGCTTCGGCCAGGTAGAAGTCTTCGATCGTGTCGTAGAACTTCACCGTGAAGCCCGGCCGCGAAAGCCCGAGCAAATCGTCGGCCGACAGCTTCGCGGCGTCGTCGAGAATTTCGCGGTCGAGCGTGGTGTAGTCCCACCACTCGGGGCTGATTTTGCTGAGGGGTCTCATGGCAGGGGCGGTCTCGCTCGGCTCGATCGGTTCCTGGGCGCCTCGTCTGGGGCGAATGTAGCGGCGCGCGGAAAGCCACGCAAGCAACGCCTCGGACGGCACGATCGTTCCGGGCGGTACACTGACTCGTCGCGCGCCCGCCGCGTCGGCGGCTCAACCTCCGCCGGAAGCCGTTTGCGGCTGGGTCTTGAGAGACGGCGGAGCCGGCGAGCCAGCGTGCGATTCGCGGGCCGCCGACACGCCGAACCGCTCGACGGCGTTCAACCGGGCGCCGCGGTCGCCGGCATAAAGCAGTTCGGCCAACTGAACGCGGGGATTGGAGACCAATTCGTCGCCCTCGTGCAAGCCGCCGGAGATCTCCGCCCAATTCTCATCGACCACGCCCAAGCGGACCTGTCGCCGCTCGGGCGCGTCGCCCGCTTGCAGCCAGGTGAATGTCTCGTCGCCTTGCTGCACGACGGCCGTGACCGGAACGGTCAGCACGTCGCTATGACGGGCCAACAGAATCTCGGTCTCGGCGGTTTGCCCGGGGCGCAGATGTTCGGCCGACGGGTCGATGCGGACGATCGCGGCGTAGTTCTTGATGTGCGCCTGCGAACTGCGCGTGCGCTCGGGTTGGTTGGCCAGCGTCGTCACCTCGCCAGTGAAGTCGTGGCCTTGCACGCGGACGCGGGCCTTGAGACCCGGCTGCATGTGCATGACTTGCGATTCGTGGACCAAAACCTTGACCTGCATCTGTTCGAGGTTCGGCAAGCGGAGGATCGTCTGGCGCTGGCGGATGCGGACCCCCAGGTCGATTTGCGGGCCTTCGAGGCTCGAGTTGGAGTCGGAGTCGTTGGCGTGAATCGCCATCCCGTCTTGCGGCGCCCGCAACACGCAGAACGACTGCTGGGTCTGCAATCGCTCCAATCGCGATTGCTCCAGATCGAACGTGGCTTTCGCGGCCTTGAGCGTCGCTTGGGCCGCGCCGTGCAGGCTCGACAGTTCTTGCAGCATCTTCGGCCTGGTGTAATCTTCGAGCACGGCCAGCGCGCGGCGGGCGACGCCCAGCTCCAGCTTGCTGCGTTCGACGCCGTCGATTTCGGCGCTCAACTGCATCTCGTTGATGAATCCGCGCCGCGCCAGTCGGCGCGATTGCACGAGCTTATGTTCGGCTTGTCGCAGATTGTGCTCGGCCAGGGCGGCGTTCGACTCCAGCTCTTGCCGCGTCTGAACGTAAATCCCCTCGCGGTACTCTTCGATGCTGATCTCGGTCGCCTCGACGCTGCGCTCGGCCGAGATTTTGGCGGCGGCGGCCTGTTCCATCAGGATCAACTGTTCGCCAAGTTGTTCGTCGATCAGCGAAGAATCGAGCCTCGCCACTTCGTCGCCTTGCTTGACCTGCGTGCCGTCGGGGATGACCCACAACAGCGTGCTGCCGCCCGCCACTTTGCATTTGATTTCGACGTTGCGCGCGCTTTCGACGCTGCCCTCGGCCAGCAGGGTCTTGAGCACCTCGCCGCGGCGCACGCGCACGATTTCCGGAGCGTCTTCACGAACGCTCTTGCGCGGCCACAAGAATTTGGCCGACAGCGTTGCGGCGACGACCAACAGCGCTACGAGTCCGATCCGCCGCCTCCAGCGCCGGCGACCGCCGCCGCCAACCGGCCCGGCGGGCGCCTTCGCGGCGGCTGGCTCGGGGGTCGCGGCTCGCTCTTGAACGGGATGGTCGCCCATCGGCTTGGATCTCGAACGTTTCAGGCGAGGTTGGGCGGGGAGAGACGTACACGGACGTCGGCGGGCATTCATACGGCCGCGCAACAGCGCCAGGCGCCCGCAGCCATCCATATATATTTATGCTTTTTTGGCGGCAAGTCAATCTCTCTTACGTAGAGCAAGCGTCCTCGCTTGCTTGCTGGCTAAATGCCTCGCGCAAAGCACAAGCGGGGACGCTTGTGCTACGCCGGGACAAAAGGCCGGCGGGCGTATAGAATAAAGCTTCCATGATTGCCTTGACCGATCGACCGATTGATGCGGCCGCCGTGCTCGAACGAGTGAGCTCGCCGCTGGCGGGGGCGGTGGTGCTGTTTTTGGGGACGACCCGCGAAATGACCGGCGAGCGGCGAACGCAGCATCTCGATTACGAGTGCTACCCGGAAATGGCCGTAAAAAAGATGGCCGAGCTTGAGGCCGAGGCCCGCCGGCGCTGGCACCTGACCGAGTGCGCGCTGGTGCATCGCTTGGGCCGGCTGGAAATCGGCGAAGCCAGCGTCGCGATCGCGGTCAGCAGCCCTCATCGCCAGGCGGCCTTCGAGGCGGGCCAGTGGCTGATCGACACGCTCAAGGAAGTCGTGCCGATCTGGAAACAGGAAACCTGGGCCGACGGCGCGACCGAGTGGGTGCATCCCGGCGTGGCGGGGCAGCGGAGCGAGCTTTGAATATCAAATCGGGCAACGTGGAACCACTCATCGATCGCTTTGGGCGCGTGCATCGCGATCTGCGGATCAGCGTGACCGATCGCTGCAACATCCGCTGCTTCTATTGCATGCCGGCGGAAAATGTGCGGTTCAAGCCGCGCAGCGAGTTGCTCACGTTCGAGGAGATCGAACGCTTCGTCCGCGTGGCCGCCACGCTGGGCGTTCATAAACTGCGCCTGACTGGCGGCGAACCGCTGGTGCGCCACGACTTGCCGCGCCTCATCGCCCGGCTCGCCCGGACTCCGGGCATCGACGATATCGCGCTGACGACCAACGGCATTCTGCTGGCCGAGCAAGCCCAAGCCTTGCGCGGCGCCGGGTTGAAGCGGCTGAATATCAGCCTCGATACGCTGGATCCCGAAACCTTCCGAAAAATCGCCCGGCGAGACGGATTCGAGCAGGTGCTCGCCGGCATCTCCGAAGCGCAGCGCGTCGGCTTCGACAAGATCAAGCTCAATGCCGTGGCAATCAAGGGATTGAGCGAGCCCGACATCGTGCCGCTGGGCCGTTTCGCCCGCGAGCGCGGCTTGGAGATGCGGTTCATCGAGTACATGCCGCTCGACGCCGAAGGAAAGTGGGACAACGATCAGGTATTGAGCGGCGACGCGATTTTGCAAGTTCTGACCGACGAAATCGGCCCGCTCGAGCCGCTGCCGGCGGAAAATCTCAGCCAGCCCGCGAGAGACTACCGGTTTGTCGATGGGGGCGGAGTGATCGGCTTCATCAATCCCGTGACGCACCCATTCTGCTCGGATTGCAATCGCTTGCGGCTGACCGCGGAAGGTCAGATTCGCAACTGCTTGTTCTCGACCGTTGAGTGGGACGCCCGATCGCTGCTCAGGCGCGGCGAAGGCGATGCTGCGTTGGCCGAGTTGATTCGCGATTGCGTCGCCGCAAAAAAAGCCGGGCACGGCATCAATAGCGACGAATTCGTTCGGCCCGAGCGGGCCATGTTTCAAATCGGCGGTTGAACGCATGGCCGAGCTTCCGCGGCGGATTTACCTGGACCATGCGGCCACGAGTTGGCCCAAGCCCGACGCGGTATACGCCGCCGTCGATCGCTATCAGCGCGAGCTGGGCGCTCCGGCCGGACGCGGCGCCTATGCCGAAGCCGTTCAAGCGAGCCAGATGGTGGAATCGGCCCGCCGCGCGGTGGCGGTCTTCTTGCAGGCCGAAGACTCCCGGCGGATTGTCTTTACCTTCAACGGCACCGACTCGCTGAACCTGGCCCTTCATGGTTCGCTGGACGCCGCGGGCGGACACGTCGTCACGACGGAGGTCGAGCATAACTCGGTCCTACGGCCGCTCAGAACCTTGGTCGATGCCGGGCGGATCGAAGTCTCGCAAGTCGCTTGCGATGCGCTGGGAGTCGTCGATCCCGACGATATGCGCCGCGCCCTGCGGCCCGACACGAAATTGGTCGCCCTCACGCACGCCTCGAACGTGACCGGCGCCTTGCAGCCGGTCGCCGAGGTCGGCCGCATCACGCGCGAGCACGGCGCGCTGTACCTGGTCGACGCGGCACAAAGCCTGGGCGAGATCCCGCTCTCGGTTCAAGAACTACAAGCCGACCTGCTCGCCGCGCCTGGGCACAAGGGCTTGCTGGGGCCGCTGGGGACCGGCGTGCTGTACATTCGGCCGGGCGTCGAGCGGCGGCTGGCCAGCCTGCGACAGGGCGGCACCGGCAGCCACAGCGAGGACGACCGGCAACCGGACCAATTGCCCGATAAGTACGAATCGGGCAACCTGAACGTCGGCGGAATCGCCGGACTGGCCGCCGGCATTCAATGGTTGAACGAACGCGGTCTGGCCGAAGTCCGCCGGCACGCGGTGAAACTGACCGAGCGATTGATGGCCGGGTTGGCCGCGATCGACGGGGCGCGGCTGTTCGGTCCGCCGGCGGGAGGTCGCGTCGGGGTCGTCAGCATGACGCTCGAAGGGCTGGATTGCCAAGAGCTTGCCGCCTCGCTCGACTCGGCCTACCGTATCCAAACGCGGCCCGGACTGCATTGCGCCCCCGCCATGCACCGAGCGCTGGGAACGCTGGAATCCGGCGGCACGGTTCGCTTTAGCATGGGGGCGACGACCACGGCTGAAGAGGTCGATTCGGCGATCGAGGCCGTGCGCGCGATCTCGTCGGCGGTGCTGAACAACTGAAAACTGAACACTGAAAACTGCCATGAAAGAACAACCCTGGTTCAAGGATGGGCTTCGATTCCAATGCACTCAGTGCGGCGACTGTTGCACGGGGGCGCCCGGCTACGTCTGGGTCAACCAGGAGGAAATCGAGGCCCTGGCCCGAGAGATCGGCCTCGCGCCGGACGAATTCGAGCGCAAGTACGTGCGCCGCGTGGGGATTCGCCGGAGCTTGGTGGAATTCGGCAACGGCGATTGCGTGTTCTTCGACGGCGAAAAACGAAAATGCACCGTCTATGCAGCCCGGCCGCGCCAGTGCCGCACTTGGCCCTTTTGGCATTCCAACGTGCGCTCGCCGGAAGATTGGGAGCATACTTGCCAGGTTTGCCCAGGCAGCGGCACAGGGCCGCTCGTGCCTGCCGAACAGATTCTGCATCAGGTGCAAATCTTCAGAGTTTGATCCGCTCGCACCGATTTTCAGTTTTAACTGGAGTTTGACGATTGGGGGGTCGATTAAGGTGCCTGTCGCGGCATTTTGCACGCAGCAACATCGCCGAGCATTAGAACCGGCGTTGCGCGCCGGCCAAGAGCATTGCGACCTAAGTAGCTATCCAGTAGATGCTTAGGTTAAACGCGATTGGCTTTGCGACACTAAGATCTTTGACAATTTGGAGTTAGCGACTCTGCACCCACCGGGAAACGCAGCCATGCATGGCCGTTGCTCGCGCCTTGGACGGCGCGGGCAAGCGCCTAGTTAGGTCGAATGGACTTGACACTAGTACTTACGGCACCTACACTTGGAGCGTGAGTTAGCCTAATTGAAGGAAGGCCGAGACCGAGCGTCGGCCGCCCTTTTTCCACGGGAGAGCCGAGTCGTGACAAAGAAAGAAATCGTCAAGACCATTTCGGAAGAGATCGGACTCACGCAGCTTAAGACGAAGGAGATCGTGCAAAAAACCTTTGACGCGATCGTCGAGACCCTCGTCGAAGAGAAGCGAATCGAGCTGCGAAACTTCGGCGTCTTCGAGGTGAAGAAACGGGCGGCACGCAAGGCGCGCAACCCTCGGACGGGCGACAAGGTCTTCGTCCCCGAGAAGTACGTCGTCACGTTCAAGCCGGGCAAAGAAATGGAAGAACGAGTTCGCGAACTGGAGCGCCAAGCCGCCGAAGCCGCAGCGGCCAAAGGCCGGCTGGAGCCAGGTTCCGCGGAATCTCACTTGGGCAATCACCCCCCGGCGCCGCGACCGGCCCCGATGCCCGAACCCCTTGGCACGCCCGCGGGTTACGGTAATGCCGATGGAGCCGGCTGACGCGAAAACCGTCCGCCTGGGCTCCGGCCTTGCAAGTCGTTGACGGCCCGTCAGGCCTCCGACCAAAGCATTGAACTTTTGCTTGCATCCGGCCCCGGATCGCCAATATTTTCCGCCTTTGCGTTAAAGATCCCCAATGCGCAAGGCCGATAAACGACCATCCAATTCACAAGAAGCCGACCCACTTCGGGCTTCACGAGTGCCTCTCGCAACGACAAATCACTAGTTTGGACCATCGGCGCCTTGGTTTGGAACCTTTGGCGACACGGACGCCTGACATGCTTGCGCGCCGCCACATCTTGGCGGCCGAATCGGCATGTCTCAGGGAGGAGTTGTGGAATGCGCAACCTGCTAATGGCAGCACTGGTCGGGCTTTCGCTCGCGCCGAGCGCGGGGTGTATCGTCCCCGCCTACTCGGCCGATCCAGTGCACCGCACGCAACAGTTGATCTGGACGTCGGAAGACTTACGCCATTTGCTCGAAGACTGGGAACGAATCTGGATGCTGGACATGCCCTCGCATCTGACGCCCTACCGTACGCATGGCGGCATTATCTAGTCGTTAATGTTCTGCAAGCGGAATGCGGCGTTGACCGCATGCTGATCGAAACCTTCATCAGCCGCGCGGGAACATCACCCGCGCGGCCGCATTGAATGATATGACCTCGCCTTCGGCGTACCGCGACTGAAGTACGTCAGGTTGCTCCCTATGGCCCCGGCAGTTACATTTGCTGCCGGGGCCGTTTTCATGCGCATCCGGACCCATTGAACTCGTGCATTCCGACGGAGCCAATCTGAGCGTCCAACTAGGCCGCTTGCAGCTTGCCAACCCAATCATGGTGGCGTCGGGGACGTTCGGCTACGCGCGCGAGATGGCCGGGCTGGTGGATCTGCCGCGGCTGGGGGCGATTGTGCCCAAGACGATCACCAAGGAGCCGCGGCCCGGCAATGCTCCCTGGCGGACGATCGAAACCGCCAGCGGACTGCTCAACTCGATCGGGCTGGACAACGACGGAATCGAGGCTTTCGTCGCCCACCACCTGCCTTATCTGGCTTCCGTGGGCGCGCCGATCGTGGTCAGCATCGCGGGCCGCAGCCAAGAGGAGTTCGTCGAATTGGCCGCGCGGCTCGACGGACGGCCCGGCGTGGCGGCCTTGGAACTGAATATCTCTTGTCCGAACGTCAGTGGCGGCGTCGATTTCGGGACCGATCCGGCGATGTGCGAGCGCGTCGTGGCGGGCGTTCGCGCGGCTTGCTCGACTCCGGTGCTCGCCAAGCTGACGCCCAACGTGACGAGCATCGCGACGATCGCCAAGGCCGCCGAGTTCGGCGGCGCCGACGCTCTTTCGCTGATCAACACCTGCCTGGGCATGGCGATCGACTGGCGCCGCCGTCGTCCGCTCCTGGGCAACGTGCTCGGCGGCCTGAGCGGCCCAGCAATCAAGCCCATCGCGCTGCGCGCGGTCTTCCAGGTCGCCCAAGCAGTCAAGACGCCCGTCGTCGGCATCGGCGGGATCGCCTCGATCGACGACGTGATGGAGTTCCTCGTCGCCGGGGCTTCGGCGGTGCAGATCGGCACGGCGAACTATTACCAGCCGACTGTCTCGATGCAGATTCTCGACGCCTTGCCGGCCGCGCTTGCCGAGCTTGGCGCGGCGAGCGTCGGAGAGGTAGTCGGCACGCTGCAACTGCCGCCGCCGGCCGAGAGCCGGGGCTCTCCGGTGTGAATTCGAGCGGCAGGATGATAAACTAGATCAAGGGCTTCAACCTAGTCGCGCACGCACGCCCCACGAGGCGCAGCAGTCATGTCCATAACCACAACGCCGCCGCCCGGCACGACCATCGATCCCCTTTACCCCGACTCCGACGGGAAGCCTATGGGCGAAACCGGATTGCACGTGATCGCCATCCTTGAACTGTTTGGCTCGCTGCGGCGGCATTTCAAGAGTCGGCAAGACATCTATGTGGCGGCGGACATGTTCTTGTACTACGAACAGGGCAACCCGAGAGCGTGCAAGGCGCCCGACGTAATGGTGGCTAAAGGAATACATGGAAAGCACGAGCGGCGATCGTTTCGCGTTTGGGAGGAAAAAGCCGTGCCGACGGTGGCGTTCGAGGTGACTTCGGCGAAATCGCGGTGCGAAGACGCGGTGGAGAAGCCGCGAGCTTACGCCCAGGTCGGAATCGCCGAGTATTTCATCTTCGATCCGTTGGACGAATACCTGCGGCCGCGGCTGCAAGGCTTTCGCCTTGGGCCGAATGGCTACGAATCGCTGTCTCCGGACGACGACGGGCGACTGCTAAGCCATGAATTGGGACTGCTGCTTGCTCCCGAAGGCGCCCTGCTGCGTTTGATCGACTCGCGGACCGGCGCCGCCCTGCCGAGCCTGGCCGAAGTGGACCGTCAAGCCGCCCAAGCATCCGAAGCAAATCGGGCGATGAAGCAGGCCCAGCGCGATACCGAACGGGCCAACGAGCGCGCCGCCAGAGTGGAAGAAGAGTTGAAACGGCTGCGCGGCCAAGCCGGCCAGGCGGACGCATAATCATGCGCGTACTCTCCGGAATCCAGCCGACTGGGCGTTTCCACCTCGGCAACTACTTCGGCGCCATTCGGCAATACATCGACTTGCAGGACGGCAACGAGGCCTACTACTTCATCGCCAACCTGCATGCCCTGACGACGGTGCGCGACCCCAAACTGCTGGGCCAGCTCACGCTCGACGCGGCGCTCGACCTGTTGGCCTTGGGGCTGAATCCCGAGCGAGCCACGCTGTTCGTGCAATCGGACGTGCCCGAAGTCTCCGAACTGGCCTGGCTGCTGATGACCGGCACGCCGATGGGCCTGTTGGAGCGCTGCCACGCCTACAAAGACAAGGTCGCCAAGGGCCTGCCGGCCGACGCGGGCCTGTTCACCTATCCAGTGTTGATGGCCGCCGACATTTTGATCTACGACGCCGAGATCGTGCCCGTCGGCGCCGACCAGACGCAACACATCGAGGTCTGCCGCGACGTCGCTGCCAGCTTCAACCATCATTTCGGCGAGACCTTCGTGCTGCCGAAGGCCAAGGTGCTCGACTCCTCGGCCAAAGTGCCCGGCACCGACGGCGAGAAGATGTCGAAGAGCTACAACAACACGCTGGAGTTGTTCGAAGACGCCAAGGCCCTGCGAAAGAAAATCATGCGGATCACCACCGATTCGCGGCCGATGGAGGAGCCAAAAGAGCCGGAGGGCGATCATCTGTTTCAGCTCTATTCGCTGTTCGCCGCCGACGCCGAGCGCGAGGAAATTGCGGCGCTCTATCGCCGGGGCGGGTTCGGCTATGGGCAAGTCAAGACGGCCCTGGCCGACATCGCCGACCGGTTCCTCGCCGAACCGCGCCGGCGCCGCGCCGAGTTGGCGGGCCGTCCCGAGCGGGTACGCGAAATCCTGGCGGATGGGGCCGCCCGCGCCCGCAAGAAGGCGACGGCCGTCTTGGAGCGAGTGCAAAAAGCCTGCGGCGTGAAGTGAGAGGAATTCCGCAACCGTGAACGTTCTGGGAATCGGCACCGACATCATCGAATGTTTGCGGATCGGGCGGATGATCGAGCGCCACGGAGAGCTGTTCATCAACCGCGTGTATACGCCGCTGGAGATTCGCTACTGCCAAAGCCGCAAGCAGGCCACGCAGCACTTCGCCGGCCGCTGGGCCGCCAAAGAGGCGATTCTCAAGGCCCTGGGGACCGGTTGGCGGAAGGGCATTAGTTGGCGCGATATCGAAGTCCGTAACGACCGCAGCGGGCGGCCGGTGGTCGGCCTCCGCGGCGGCGCGCGGGACATCGTCGAGCAGCGTGGAATCCGCGAGATGCTGGTCAGCATCTCCCATTGCCGCAGCCACGCCACGGCCTACGCGCTGGCGTTGGGGACTGAAGTTCCGCCGCAGCCGGGTGACAAAGAAGAATCGTAGTGCAAGCGTCCACGCTTGCCGTGAATCGACGTTGCTCGGCGGAATCGGTGAGCCTAAGAAAAAAAGGCGCCGGCCAGGAAGGCCAACAGCACGGCGGCGAAGCAGCCCAAGCCGATCAGCAAAACCGAAAATACCGAGATGGCCATCG
Organism: Pirellulales bacterium; assembly: GCA_035606815.1. Classification (GTDB taxonomy): domain Bacteria; phylum Planctomycetota; class Planctomycetia; order Pirellulales; family JAICIG01; genus JAICIG01. Next base: position 2,759 of record DATNEC010000660.1, on the reverse strand, counting down.
CCAGCGAATGCTTGGCGCTTCCGAAAAAGCAGGTCAATGCAGCGGCCCCGCAGGCCACGATCGCGGGCATCTCGAACAACCCAAGCAAGGTTTGCTTCGCCGCCAGATCAACGATGAGGAACGACGCGCCGGCGCACCAAGCCGTCGCCGCGAACATCCCCTCCAGGCCGAGTTGAGATCGAGGTCGCATGGCATCGCCGTTTGGCAAAGCGCCAAAGCCCCAATCCTGAGCTAACGGCTTACCGCAATCGACGCCGGTCTTTAACCGCGTCGCTGCCGGGAAAGACGCAAAGTGCGTTTTTCAGGGGACGGCCCATATCTCGACGTACCTGTTTTCAGGCGAAGGATTCCAGCCTGAAAACATCAGCTTTGTCCCGTCAGGACTAAATCGGGCTGAGCCGCGCCTGAGCGGCCTCGGCGGAAGGATCCCTTCTTGCGTCAAAGAACGTCTCATCGAATTTCTGTTCAGCAACGCGGCTCGCTGCAGAGGGAGCCTTGTCGTCTCCGATAGTTTTCAAAACTGGCCATGAATTGATAGCGACGGTACAAGCAACGACCAATGCAGCGGATAGCGGTCGTCTCGACTTGGAACCGTGGATTGAAGCCGACCGAATACCGCCGAGCCTGTGAATCGCCAGGCGCATTATGGCGAATCTCCTACGATTGGATTGAACGGGTTACGAACATGCAGTCTGTTTCCCCACGTCCAGTGCCGCGGCGTCTTCCGGATTCTTTGGCGTATCAGGTCGCGCCTTTTCGTCGAGCCAGCGCTTCGCGGTATATTCGCACGCCGATGCGAAAACACCGGTCACCTTCCATTTCGTGTTCCCAGATTTGTTCTGCGCTGAACCGCCGTGTATCGTAGTTAGTGCCGCCGATCAAGCCGACGCCGCCCCAACCTTTCTCGTCGTCGTCGGGAGGCAGTCTGTCGGCTTGATGCCGCACTTCGGCAAGCAGTTCGGCGGGGAATTGGTCGAGAAATCCTTCGACGTTAAACGTGGTCAACCGCATGAATACGAAAGTCGGGACTTCAAGCCTCCGGTAAACCCCTTGGTAGTATAATCTGGCCACCGCTAGTGGATTCGATGGCCTTCGACCTCGATGGATCTGATCGTTCCATCGAACTCGTTCTTCCAGGCTCAGGCGGTCCCATTCTTCGGGCGAATATCGTTTTGGCCCGTGATCTGACTTTTCAGTCATTACCACCCTCAAAATAGCGCCGCCCGTTGGCTCGCCGTCGCGATGGGATGCAAGCGAGCCGACGCCATCGAGCGCTTCTATTAGACTATCGCGCCGGTTTCCGATGCTGCTACATGAGAATCGCTCACCACACCCAGAGCTAACTCTTCTTCGCCGCCTTCTTCTTGGCGGCGACTTTTTTGACCGCCTTTTTCTTCACCGCCTTCTTCGGCGCCGCGGCGGCCGTTTTGGGAGCAGCCTTCCGCCGCGCGGCCTTCTTCGAGGGGCCCATCGCGGCGCGCTCGGCAAGCAAATTCAAGACCGCCTCGGGCGTTAGCTCTTCGATCGGCGTTCCTTTAGGCACCGAGGCGTTCGTCACGCCGTCGGTCACGTAGGGACCGTAGCGCCCTTCGAGCAGTTGCACGCCCTGCTTGGTGACGGGCGATTCGCCGAACGTCTTGAGCGGTTCCTTGGGCGCGCCGAAACCGCGGCGCATCTTCTTCGGCTGGGCCAGCAATTCCACGGCCTGCGCCAACGTGACGTCGAGCGGCGAAAGATCGGACGGCAACGATCGCGTTTCGGCGCCGCATTTCACATAAGGCCCAAAGCGGCCGTTGTAGGCCGTGATCGGCTGCCCCGCCAACTCCGCATTGCTCTCGGGGTGCGGCCCCAACTCGCGCGGCAACGTCAGCAGCTTCAAGGCAACCTCGAAGGTGATGTCTTCCGGCCGCATCCCTTTCAGTAAGGAAGCGTTTTGCGGCTTCTCCTCATCTTCCGGCGTGCCGCGCTGCACGTAGGGGCCGAAGCGGCCGATCTTCAGATACACCGGCTTGTGCGTGTCGGGGCAGATGCCCAGCGGCTCGTCGCTTTGCGAGGCCTGTTCGAGCATCTCCAGGGCTTTGGGGATCGTCAGTTCGTCCGGCGGGAAGCCGTCGGGGATGCTGGCCCGGCGCTCGCCCTGTTCCAGGAAGGGTCCGTAACGCCCCACGCGGACGAAGATCTCGGCACCGGCTTCGCCATTGGCCGATGGGGCGTCGGCGTTCGGGGCGCCCAGCGAAATCCGGCTCACGTCACGAGCGTCGATTTCGTCGACCTTGTGCTTCAGTTGCTCCTTCAGCCCGGCCTGGCCGTTGCCGAAGTAAAAGCCGTGCAGGTAGTCGACCCACTTGGCCTCGCCGCGGCTGATCGCGTCGAGGTCGTCTTCCATCTGGGCGGTGAAGCGATAGTCGACCAGGTTCGGCAAGTGGACTTGCAGCAGCTTGGCCACGGCAAACGCCGTCCAGGTCGGCACCAGCGCATTGCCGCGTTTGAAGACGTATTCGCGCGCCAGGATCGTATCGATGATCGCCGCATAGGTGCTCGGGCGGCCGATGCCCAATTCTTCCAACGCGCGGGTCAGCGTCGCTTCGTTGTAGCGGCTGGGCGGCTGCGTCGAATGGCTCTTGGGCTCCATCGCCCGGCATTCGAGCGCATCGCCCACTTTGACGTCGGGCAATACCGTCTCGCGGTCGGCCAGTTCGGCCTGCGGATCGTCGGAGCCTTCGACATAGGCCCGCAAGTAGCCGGGGAAGTCGATCGTC
>DATNEC010000659.1:0-3734 GCA_035606815.1 Pirellulales bacterium | reverse complement strand
GACGTCGCGACCGGAACTGCGCAGCCATTCGCAAAACAACCGCTGCTGAGTCGTCTTGCCGCCGCCGTCGGCGCCATCGAAGGAAAAAAACATGGTCTACGCGTCCAACTCAATTCCGCCGATGAAGACTTGTTCGACTTCCAGATTGCGGCCCAGCAGCAACAAATCGGCGAACTTGCCGACGTCGAGGCTGCCCAGTTCGCGGTCCCAGCCGGCGATGCGCGCCGGAGTGAGCGAAGCCATCCGCACGACTTCCCACAGCGGGCGGCCCGTCTGGGCGGCGAACGTGCGAACCATGTGATCCATCCCGCGAACGCTCGAAGCCAGCGCCTGGCCGTCCGGCATCTTGCCGACGCCGTCGTGGCTGATGAACGGCTCGCCGTCCTCCCGCGGACCAAACATATAAGAACCTTCCGGCAGATCCAAGGCGCGGTTGCAATCGGTCGCCAGCGCGAGCAGATCGGGGCCTTTGACTTTCAGGGCCAGCAACAACAAGTCGGGACTTAAGTGCTTGCCGTCGGCGATGACCTCGGTCGTTAGCTCTTCGAAATATAACGTGGCCTCGAGCACGCCTCCCTGCATCGGGTAGGGCTGCTGTTGGCGCAGCTTCGACTTGTCGGACATGGCGCAGTACAGATGATCGACGTGCCGCACTCCCCAGCCGATCGACTCCTGCATGCGCGCGAAGGTGGCGTGCGTGTGGCCGGCGTTCACGCGCACGCCCCGCTTGACGCAGGCCCGGGCGAATTGCTCGGCGCCGTCAAGCTCCGGCGCCACCGATGCGGTCGCGATCGTATCTGCGAATTCCAAATACTGCTCGTATTCTCGCGCTAACGGCGCGCGGATCGGGGCCGCCGGGTGGCAGCCGCGCGCCTCGGCGCGGAAGTAAGGCCCGTAAAAGTGCGCGCCCAATACGCGCGCCCCGCCGTGCGCCGGTCGATGACGGAATTGGCGGCACGTTTCGAGCATCGCCACGATCTGCTCGTGCCGCGCGGCGGTGCTGGTCGGCAGCAGGCTTGTCGTGCCGTGCCGCGCATGCGCCGCGAGGACCGTGGCGAAGGCCGCTTCGCTGCCGTCCATGAAATCGGCGCCGGCGCCCCCGTGAACGTGCAGATCGACAAAGCCCGGCGCAATATATCCCTCGGCCGCGATGTAGGGAGTGTCCAGCGGCAGGCCGTGCAGAATCTCATCCAGCCGGCCGACGGCCTCGATCCGGCCATCGCGCACCACCAGCGCGCCGTTGGGCAAAATGCAATGCGGCAGGACCAGATCGCCGGACAGGACAAGGGCGGGTTTCGGCATGCGGTGAATCGTACCGCTCGCCGCGCGCGCGGACAACGGGGGCGGGAGGGAGTAGAGAGAAGGGAATAGGGAGAAGAAACAAGGGAGGAATCGGAGCCTACTCCCTACTCTCTCCTCCCGCTCCCTCCTCCTCTCCGCCGGTGACGCGCAACACTTCCGCCCGCGCCGGCGGAACCGGCTGCGCGCGAGCGGGCGAAGGGAAATTGCCGGCGCCGCGGCCGTTCCAGGCCGCCTGCTCGTTCGCGGGCGGACCGAACATCGGGCCGGTCGCATCGCCGGGCGCCGGTTGCTGCGGCTGGATGTGGTAGGGATCGGAAGGACCGAAGGGGACCGCCTCCTCCGTTCCGTCCTCGGGTTCCGACGCGTTCGGTCCCAGCGGCGGCAGCCCGCGCTGCGTGTCGTCGGACGGCAATTCGCTATTCTGGAACGCTTCGCCGGGCTGGTTCATCGTCTGCGAGAAGGCGCCGCGACTGTTGACCGCCGGGCGAGTGAAGCCGTAGTCGATGTACAACGCGGCGTCGCGCTCGCGAGCGCGCTTGCGAGCGTCGAAGTAGGCCTTGGCCGGCCAAGGGCCTTCGGCAAGATAGACGCCGTTGTATTCGAGCAGTGAGTTCTTGCGAAAGTGGACTTGCAGAATCGCGACGTTGTAATCGACCAAGGCGCGATAATAGGCGATTTCGGCGTCGGCCAGCCGGCGCTGGGCGTCGAGCAGCATGTCCAGGGTCACGGTGCCCGCATCATAGCCCGCCTTGACCGCTTCCACCTGCTTGGCGGCGGCGACGCGGCGGTTGAACGTCGTCTGGCTGACCTGATAGTTGCGGTCCAAGTCGCGGATCGAGTTCGTCAGGACGTGGACGAGTTCGAGTTCCTGGTCTTGGAGCAAGGCCCGCGATTGGGCCAGGATCAGTTCGGCGTTGCGCACGCCGGCCATGGCCAAGCGGAAGCCGATCGGCACGGTCAAGTTGAGGCCCATTTGCCATTCTTGGTATTGGCCGCCCCACAGCGTGTTCCAAGCGCCCGAGCCGTTGTTTCCACCCGGCGCCAAGTTACTGGCGTTATAGGCCTGGCCGTTGTAATTCACGAGACCGTCGCCAAAGCCGCGCCAACGATACAGGGCCTGGGCGTCCAACCGCGGCAACAAGTAGTTGCGGGCGGCGATCAGCTTATACTCGTTCTGCTTGACGACCCACTTCTGGCGCCGGACTTCGACGCTGCGAGTCAACGCCTCGGGAAGGATCTCCCTCCAGTCGAACTGCACTTCGGCGGTCGTCGGCTCGTCGGCCGGGCGAATCAAGCGGCCGTCAGTCGGCGCCAGGCCCATCATGTAGCGCAAGCGGCTTTCGGCCGTGTACAGCAGCCCCAGCGAGTTTTCGACCTGGGCGCGAAACAAGAAGTATTGCTCGCGAGCCTGGGCTTCTTTTTCCGCCTCGCCCCCCTTGCTGCCGTTTTTATACAAGGCGTAGACCTTGCGCCAGGTTTGCAGCGCACTGTCGCGGCCGGCCTGCACGGCGGCCAAATTGCGATAGTTGTAGTACAAGTCCCAATAGGCCCGTTCCGTATCGCTGACGAAGTTGCGCACGCCGGCCTCGAAGTCGGCCAACGTGATGTCGACGTTCAACCGGGCCAGCACGACGCCGTTGTAGGTGCCGGGCAAGCTGTTGGGGTTTTGGATCGGGCCATTCGTGCCTTGGCCGGCGAACAGGCCGTTGGAGCTGTTCGGGCCGGCGATGCGGTTGAATTCGGCGCCGGCGCCTTGCAACAACGGATGTCGAAATTCGGCTTCGATGTCGTTGTTCCAGGCGCTGGGGAACTGGTTCGATTGATTGTTGTTCTGATCGTAGGTTGTATGTTCTCGCAGAAAGACGCGGCTGCCGTCGGCCGTCACCTTGCCGATTTCCGACTGCTGCTGGGCGAAGTCTTGCAAGAACACGGCGGGGGTAAAGCCGGTGAGATGCAAGTTTTGCGGGCGGTCGTTCGACTGCCAAAAGATCTGCGAGTTGAACTGCGCGTCGAACTGGCTCAAGGCCGCCTCGACGCCGTTGGAGGTGTTCGATTCCTGGATCGCCGGGTTGTAGATCGTCTGGCTCGTCTGCGGCTGGCCCAACGACTGGCCGGCCAGGTTTTGCCCCTGCGTTTGGAGCAATTGCCCGGTCGGGGCGATCGTCTGGTTCGAGGCCGGCAATCCAGGCGTGAACAACAGACCGCCCAGGTTCCTCAAGACCTTGCTGTTGGCCAAGGCCGTGCGCATCGCCTCTTCGAGCGTGAGATCCCACAGTTCGCGGGCCTCTGGATTGCTCAACGTCAATGGCGCCTTGGCGTTCAGAACGTCGTCGAGATGCACCGTTTCGACGTCCGGAAACTCGATCTGCGTGGCCATGCCCTTGTAGTGCGACATGTCCTTATCTTCGAACAAGTAGATGGGCTTGCTCGGG
>DATNEC010000649.1:0-2276 GCA_035606815.1 Pirellulales bacterium | reverse complement strand
CAGAAAATAGATCCCGCGAGCCATGAAGGGGTTCCGTTCAATGCTTTCGTTCTTTCGCGTCTCGGTGTTCTCCGTGCCTCCGTGGTGCAATCCATGCCCGCCGGCACGGGAACAAATCAAATCCGTTCAGCACCCGTCAATTGTCTGAGGACAACGGCTCGAATTCGACGCCGAGCATCGCGTACCAAGCTTTCAAGCCGGCTAGTTCCTTCTTCGCCCGGTCAGTCGGCTGGCGAAAGACGACCGGCCGCGGGGCCGCCAGCGCCGCCAGTTGCTTGACGTCGAATTGCTCCAACAGCCCAAAGCAAAATGCCTCGGGCATTTGATCGACGGTCGCGTCGCGCTCGATGATCTCTTTCAGGCTGCCGAGCGAGCCGTTCAGTTCCACGCCGGCGACGGCTTTCGGCTCCAAGGCGGCGGCGACCAACGAAAACAAGCTCGAACGCGGTCCGAGGGCCACGATCGTCGCCGGCTGGTCATGCGCGGCCTGCTGCCAGCGGGCGACCGCGGCGAGTTGGCCGGCTTGAATGCCCAACGGCCGCTCGCCGACCACGCCACCAGCAACGCGAATAAGTAGCCGTGCGATTCGATCTTCGATTCGCCGAAATAGAACGGATCGACCGCCACCACGCGATTGCGGGCGGCCAACTGGCGTTCGACTTCAGCGACCGCCGCCGGGCTGGCGCGGCCTTCGTCGGCGACCAGCAATACCGTGGCTTTGGCGTCGGCTGGCGAGAACTCGACTGCCGGAACGCTCCAGGCGTCGCCGACTCGCAATCGCCAGAACGTCGCCTTCGCCCCCTCGCCCTCTTCGCCGCCGGTCGATAGGGCTTGCACGTGGTAGCTCGCGGCCCGAACCACGTCGTTGAGTCGCTTGCGAGCCGGCTCGCGCCAGGCTTCGGCCGCGGCTTTATCTTCCGGCAGCGCAGCGGAGCGCGGCAGAGTCTGGATCAACCTGCCCGCCAACGTGTGAAATCCGGCGTTCTGCTCGGGCAGCTCGACGTGCAACTCTTCCTTCGTCTTGATTTCGGCGTCGGAAGCGATCTCCGCGGCATCGAATCTCGCCGCGCCGGCGAAAAAGTGATCGCCCAACATGCGATACAGCGCCTGGCGGTTGTCGAGGCCGAAGTTATGGTCGCCGGGATCGGTGTTCACGTGCGACCGCAAATAGTCTTCCTTGGCGAACAGCCGATAGACGGGCCGAGCGGCGTCGAGCAGCGGCGGCAGCGCGTGGTCGGCCTTGAAGCAACAATTGTCCGAGGCGTTGAAGGTGAGCAACGCCGGGCGCGGCGCCAACATCGCCGTCAGCCGGTCGTAATCGGCGAAGACCGCCAGATCGCAAGGCGTCTGCTCCGAGTCGCCCAGGTCGCTGCGCTCGCGGGCCCGCGTGCTGAACGGCGAATAGCCGGCCACCGGGTTGCAGAGCGTTACGCGCGTGTCGAGCGAGCTGATGAAGATCGTTTGCCAGCCGCCGCCCGACAGCCCGGCCACGCCGACTCGCGACGGGTCGGCATGCTCCAGCGACAACAGCACGTCGATCCCGCGTTTCATCGCCAGGTAGAACGGAGCGATGCCGCTCGTGCCGCACAGATCGAGTTGGTTCATCCGCGCGTGGCTGAAGTCGGCGGCGGCGAGCTGCCCCATGCCGAACCATTCGACGTTCAAGGCCAAGATGCCGCGTTTGGCTTGATTGATGCACCGCAGTTGCTTGTAGTCGGCGGCCTTGCCTTTGCCGTCGTGGCCGTTGACGTTGAGCATCACCGGGGCCTTGCCCGAGAGCGTCTCGGGTTCGTAGAGCAAGGCGGGAATCCACATGCCCGGCAAGGCCTCGTAGCGCAGCTTCTTGATGCGGTAGCCCGGCCCGCCGGCGATCGTTTCGAGCCACTCGACTTTGGTTTCCGCGTCGCGCCAGGCCGCCGCTTCGCCGCGAAAGACGACGTTGGTCAGCACGGCCTGCCGAGTCAGATCGGCATGCCGCTGCCATTCGGCCGAAGTCTTGAACTCGCCAATGGGCGGAATGCGCGACGCGGCGTAATCGCCCGCCTCGACCGCCGACAACTTCGGCCCGATGATTTCGCGCTGCAGCGCCGTTTCAAGAAACGGGCGGTCGGCCGCGCGGGCCGTCGCCGGACCAAGCAGCGAGGCAAGGAGCAATCCAACAAGCGTTCGTTGCGGCATGGCGAGGATCCGGCGGAGGGTTGGGGCGGGCAATTTCCGATGTCTCAATCAGGCTGGCCCGGCGAACGATTCAGGATCCGCCGGTCGTGAGTCCGTGT
>DATNEC010000648.1:0-8959 GCA_035606815.1 Pirellulales bacterium | reverse complement strand
CAACGAGATCAAGAACGCGGGCACCTGGCTGACCAGGCCGTCGCCGATCGTCAGCTTGGTGAAGATCGAGGCGGCCTGGCCGGCTGTCATCCCGTCTTCGATCATGCCGATGAACAATCCGCCGATGATGTTGATCAGCGTAATCACGATGCCGGCGATGGCGTCGCCGCGCACGAACTTGCTGGCGCCGTCCATCGCCCCGAAGAAGTCGGCCTGCTGGGTGATCTCGGCCCGGCGGCGCTGGGCTTCGCGCTCGTCGATCACGCCGGCGTTGAGATCGGCGTCGATCGCCATCTGCCGTCCCGGCATGCCGTCCAAGGCGAATCTCGCGGCGACTTCGCTGATGCGCGTGGCGCCCTTGGTGATGACGACGAACTGGATCAACACGATGATCGCGAAGATGATCATCCCGACGACCAGCTTGTCGCCGGCGACGAACTCGCCGAACGAGCGCACCACGCCGCCGGCGGCTTCCAGTCCGTCGCTGCCGGCGCGCGTCAGGATCAAGCGCGTGGTGGCGACGTTCAGCACGAGCCGCCCGAGCGTGGTCGCCAGCAGCAGCGACGGAAAAATGCTGAACTCAAGCGGCGTTCGCACGTAGATCGTGGTGAGCAGCATGATCACCGCGACGCAAATATTGGTCGACAACAGCAGATCCAACAGCGCCGGCGGCATCGGCACCATGATCACCAGGATGCTGGCGATGATGCCAATCGGCAAAATCAAGTCCGAGGAGCGCGCAAGGAAAGAACCCGTGCCGGCTCCGGACGCGGCGCTGGGAGGCATTCAATAACTCCAACGTGCGAGCGGAAGTCGCTGCGGAAAAGCAAATCGGGAAAAAGCAGAAGAGGGGCGGAAATTACTCAAAAGATCCGCGGGTGTCCAGGTCGATATCCGTGGGATGATTCGCGCGCCGGGCGCCTCGGTCGCGGCGGACTTGACATCCGCCGGCGATTCAGTCAAACCTATCCGTCGGTCCCGCTGGGGAACGATGAAATGAGCGAAATCGAAGGATCGATGGCCCATGAGCGACGGAACGTTCTCATTCCTCAAGCGGGCGGCGCTGGCCGCGCTGCTGCTCGCGGGCGGCTGCGAAGTCCGCTCTAGCAGCGTCGCCGACGACGAACCGACCTCTCAGGCCCCCGGCGACGAGTTCGACGCAGCGGTCCTTCCGGCGGGAATCGCCGTCAACCGCGGCGGCATTCAATTCATCAACGGTTACCATCGCGGGCTTGAATTGGCGCGCGAACAGCAGTTGCCGGCGCTCGTGTTCTTCACGGCCGAATGGTGTACTTATTGCCGCCAGATGGAGGCCGACGCCTTCACGCAGGACTCAGTCGTCGAGCTTTCCAAGCAATTCGTGTGCGTGCTGGTCGACGCCGACTGCGAGCCGGGCGTTTGCCGCGATTTCCGCATCCAGGGCTACCCGACCATCCAGTTCCTATCCTCGCGAGGGGTGCCTTTGAATCGCGTGACCGGCAAACAGCCGGGCCAGCAGCTTGCCATGCAAATGCAGGCCGCCCTGCAAGCGGTCGCCCGCCGCGACGGAGACGCCGTGCGCCGCTAGGACCAACGTCGCACCCGCGTCTTTTTGCTTAAAGTTTGCCCTTGCGTCGCGCCGAGAGGGCCGCTATTCTTCGCCCCGCCACGAAGGGTTCCTCAGCACGTCGGCGCGGATTTCACCGCCAGCGGAACTCTTGGCGGCACAGGGCCTGTTCCCGGAAGGAGAAGCGACTCCTCGTGTTCGACCGCAGCCATTTCGCTCAGCTTGCCGGTAACGAGCGCCGACGCGGCGCGCTCGGCGCAGGCTGGCTCCTGCTCGCGCTGACGGCCGGCGGCGGCTGCTCGATGACGTCTCGCGGACAGAACATGCAGGGCGTGTCATTGTATCAGCAGGGCCAGTATCAACCGGCCATGCAACACTTCCAGCAAGCCATCGACGCCGATCCGAGGAACGCCGACGGCTATTACAATCTGGCCGCCTGCTATCACCAGCGCGGCAAACTGACCAAGAACCAGCAAGACCTGGACCAGGCCGAGCACTTCTACAATCAATGTCTCGATCGCGACCCCGACGGCACGCACCGCGACTGCTATCGCGGGCTGGCCGTCCTGCTGGCCGAAGAAGGCCGTAGCGAGGAGGCCTTCCGTCTGCTCGAAGGCTGGGCCGATCGCAATCCGTCGTCGGCCGCCCCCAAGATCGAACTGGCCCGCTTGTCGGAAGAGTCCGGCAAGCTCGACGTAGCGCAACAGAAGTTATTGGATGCCTTGGCCGTCGAACCGAACAACCCGCGGGCGTTGGCCGCACTCGGCCACTTGCGCGAGCGATCGGGCAATCCCACTCAGGCGCTGGCCGACTATCAGCGATCGTTGTGGCACGACCGCTACCAGCCCGACTTGGCCGCTCGCGTTAGTTCGCTCCGCTCGGCGTTGAGTCCGACGTCCATCGTCACCCCCCAAGGCGGGACGCGGATGGTCAACGTCAACCCGACGTATCAACGCTACTAGGCCCGCCGGCCTCAACGGCGAGCGGCTTGACCATCGTGGGGCGAAGTCCTATTCTGGGCTGCTTGGCAGTTCTCCGGCGGCCTCAAGCTACCTGCCGCCGGCTCCTCGTTTGGCCCCAGCGCCGCCCCCGGTTCGCCCATGCCCCGAGTGATCGTGTTGGATACGTTGGCCCATGAGGGCCTCGACTTGCTGACCGCCGCGCCGGGCATCGAGTACGAGGTGCGCACCGGCCTCTCGGGCGATGATCTGCGTTCGGCCTTGGCCGAGTTTGACGGCGCCATCCTCCGCAGCGGCGTGAAGATCACGGCCGATTCGCTCGCCGGCAACCGCCGGCTGAAGGCCATCGTGCGGGCGGGAGTCGGCACCGACAACATCGACAAGAACGCCGCCACCCGGCTGGGCATCGTCGTGATGAACACGCCGACCGGCAACACGCTGAGCACGGCCGAACACACGATCGCCATGATGATGGCGCTCTCGCGCAACATCGCGCCGGCTTATCAAAGCCTGATCGAGGGCCGCTGGGACCGCGGCAAATACATGGGAACCCAGTTGGCCGACAAGACGATCGGCGTCGTCGGCTTGGGACGCATCGGCCAGGCCGTGGCCAGCCGCTGCAAAGCGTTCGAGATGCGCGTGCTGGGCTACGATCCGTTTCTCTCGAAGGAGCGGGCCCAGGAACTGGGCGTTGAGATCGTGCCGACCGTCCACGAGATGCTGCCGCACGTCGATTACCTCACCGTCCACACTCCGCTGACGCCGGAAACGCGGAACCTGATCGGAGCGAACGAGCTGGCGATGATGCGGCCCGGCGCGCGGCTGATCAACTGCGCGCGAGGCGGAATCTACGACGAGGCCGCGCTGGCCGAAGGGCTGAAAAGCGGGCGGCTGGGCGGCGTGGCGCTCGATGTCTTCGCCAACGAGCCATGCACCAACAGCCCGCTCTACGGCATGCCGAACGTGCTTTGCACCCCGCACTTGGGCGCCAGCACCGAAGAGGCGCAGACGCAAGTCGCCGCCGAGGGGGCGGCTTTGCTGGTCGATTTTCTCACCACCGGCGCGATTCGGCACGCCGTCAACGTCGCTTCGCTCGACCCCAAGAAACTGGAAGGCTTGCGCGATCATCTCGACGTCGCCTACCGCCTGGGAATTCTGCTCTCGCAGCTCGACCGCACCCCCGCCAAGGCCTGCCGCCTGACCTATCGCGGCGAGGTGGCCGGCAAGGACACGAAGCTGCTTACGGCAACGGTGGCCGCGGGATTGCTGCAGCACTCCTTGGAAGACGAAATCAATTTCGTCAATGCCGAAGTCTTGCTGCGCGAGCGCGGGATCGAACTGGTCGAACAGTCGTCGACCGACCACGGAGCCTTCAGTTCCGTGATCCAGGCCGAGTTGGTGACGCAGGCGAAGACCTACAAGGCCGCCGCCACCTTGTTCGGCCACGGCATGGCGCGGCTCGTCCAACTCGGCGAGTATCGGCTCGACGCCTACCTGGACGGCATTTTGATGATCTTCACCCATCGCGACGTGCCGGGGATCGTCGGCAAGGTCGGCACGATCTTCGGCGTTCATCGGGTGAACATCGCCCAGATGGCCGTCGGCCGGGCCGGCTCCGCGCCCGGCGGCGAAGCCGTGGGCGTCTTGAATCTCGACAACCGCCCGCCGGCCGAAGCCTTGGCCGAAGTGCAGGCGCACCCCGATATCCTCAGCGTGGCCGTCGTCGAGCTACCCGCGGCAGGCGATTTGCCCGGTTGGATGGCCGGGTAGCAAAACCGGACGCGCTCTTGCCGTAACATTCGTCACGTCCGGAAGGCCAAATCGCAAATATCCTATCCTTCTTTGGCCTTCAGCTTTACCCAATCGACCACGGGCGCCGAAATCTATAGCTGGGCGGCCCAATTGGGCCGGAGGTCAGGGGGCGGAAAACCTGCCCGGTGCGGCGGCAAGCTCGCACTCCCGTCAAGAGTTTGCTTCGTTGAACCTTCGAAAAACGGGCGTGATTATGGGCGATTCTCAACTTGTCGAACGGGTCTCTTCGGTTTTAGAACAAAGCCCCCACGTGCCGCATCGCAATTTGCGGTTCGAGGCCAGCCAAGGCCAAGTCGTGCTTCGCGGCGTGGTCCGCTCGTATTACCAGAAGCAAATGGCCCAAGAAGCCGTCGGCAATGTCGAGGGCGTCGAAGCGGTCGAGAACCAGTTGGAAGTCGACTGGGCCTAACGGGGCTGCTGGGCCTAACGGGGCTGCAACGGACGATGGCCCATGATGGCCTCGGCTCGCGTGTCGAAGTGCGGGAGCCGCCCATCCAGCCGGCACTGACGCAGCGCTTGTTGGCTCGGCTCCGACAGGCCGCACAGGCGGATCATCCCCCCCTGTTTGCGAATCCGGCGTTCGAGCAACACGAGTTGGCCGATCAACGTGCTGTCGAGCAGGCCCGCCCGCTGGCAATCCAGCACCAGCCGGTAGGTAAAGTGTCGCTCTAACAGCGACCAGAGGGCATCGGCCAAGTCGGCCCAATCCGAAACGCCCGCAACCGGGGCGTCGAGTCGAATGAGCAGCCAATCGGGCCCGCGTTCCACCTCGAACGCCACGCGTTCCGCCTTGCATTCTGGCAACGCGGGCTTGGCGAACGTGCGCTCCGGCAACGTGCCCTCTGCCAACATACGCTGGGCAAACTGCACCATGGCGTTGCTCCTTCAACCTGCTTGAGAAAGACGCTGAAAATGCGCCGGCCGCCTAATCCATCCGACAACGCCATCCATCATAACTTTCATCTCCGGTTCCGCAAGCATTTTTCCTACGTTTAGGAGACCCTGGCATTCGGCAGCTTCCGGCCCCCTTGATGATTGCCGGCAAAAGAAGATACTAAGCTATCAACCGACCCACGCAGTTTTCAACCGGAGGAAGTTCGCCATGTCTCGTTCCGGAGCCGTCACTTTCAAGGGCAAGCCGATGACGCTGGCCGGCAACGCCGTGACCGTCGGTCAGCAGGCGCCCCAATTCAAAGCCCACCGTTTCGCCGACGGGCAGATGACCGAAGTCACGCCCGAGAGCCTCAAGGGCAAGCCGACCATCATCAGCGTGGTGCCTTCGCTCGACACGCCCGTCTGCCAAAAGCAAACCAAGAACTTCAACCAGCAACTGGCCGCCTACGGCGACAAGATCAACGCGATCACGGTCAGCCTCGATCTGCCGTTCGCCATGAACCGCTTCTGCGGCGCCGAGGGCATCACCAGCCTGAAGAGCGTCAGCGATTACCAGGACCGCAGCTTCGGCCAGAACTGGGGCATGCTGATCGAGGAACTGAAAATCTTGGCGCGCGGCACGTTCGTGCTCGACGCCAACGGCAAAGTCGTCTACGCCGAGCAGGTCAAGGAAGTCGCCGAAGAGCCGAACTACGACGCGGCTTTGGCGGCGCTGAAGAGCTTGCTGTAAAGCGGCAAGATGCCGCTTTTACTTTGCTAAAACAGACGTCCTTGCGCGCCTTCTTCCCCGGGCTCGAAGCCCAGGTGCTCGTAAGCCGATGGCGTGGCCTTGCGGCCGCGCGGCGTGCGAATCACCAGGCCGGTGCGCAGCATATACGGTTCGACTTCGTCGACCAGCGTGTCGGGCGCCGTGTTCATCGTGTGGGCCACCGCCTCCACGCCGACCGGCCCGCCGTGGAACACGCGGATGATCGTTTCCAGGTATTTGCGGTCCTGGCCGTCGAGGCCGCGGGGGTCGATGCCTTGCATCTCGAGCGCGGCGCGGGCCGTCTTGAGCGTGATCCGCCCGTTGGCCTTGGCCGTGGCGAAATCGCGCACCCAGCGCAAGCGGTTGTTGGCCAATCGCGGCGTGCCTCGGCTGCGCGAGGCGATTTCGGCGGCCGATTCGTCGTCGATCGGCGCGTCGAGCTTGTTCGCATTGCGGCGGACGATTTCCGACAATTCGTCGACCGTGTAAAAGTCCAAATGCTCGCGCATCACGAACCGATCGCGCAGCGGCGCCGAGAGCAAGCCGGTGCGCGTCGTGGCGCCGATCAGCGTGAACGGCCGCAGGCTCATGTTGATCGTGCGGGCGTTCACGCCTTCGCCGAGCGTCAGGTCGATGCGAAAATCCTCCATCGCCGGGTACAGAAACTCCTCGACCGCTTTGGGCATGCGGTGGATCTCGTCGATGAACAGCACCGAGCCTTCTTCGGCATTGGTCAGATAAGGAATCAAGTCCTTCGGCGCGGCCAGCGCGGCCCCGCTGGCGATTTGCAAGGTCACGCCCAACTCGTGCGGAATCACGGTCGCGAACGTGGTCTTGCCGAGTCCCGGCGGCCCATCGAACAAGATGTGGCCCAGCGGTTCGCTGCGCTTGCGCGCCGCATGTAGTGCGATCTCCAATCGCTCGAAGACTTCGCGCTGCCCGACCATGTCGCGCATTCGTTGCGGGCGCAAATCGCGATCATTTTCGGCCGCCGGCGCTAAGGCCGGATCGTCGGCGTCCGGATCATCGTCATCCGAGCTTTTCAGGATCGATTCGCGAACCAAGGAACCTCCGGGCGGCAACTCGTCGCCGGGCTAGTGAACGTGCGTTGACTACGCGGGTCAATATACCAAATGGTCCAGCAAACTTGTTAGAGCAGCCTCGGCAGGTAGCCCCGGCATTCCGTGACGGGGTTTTGCCGGTCGCCATCGGCGAGTGCGTCTCCGCCACGGAGTGTCGGAGCTACCATGTCGGACTTTATGACTCAGCGCCGCACGACCACCGCCAGACCAGCACAAATCAAGATCGCCGCAAAAGCGCCAAGTACGATGCCGACCACCGCTATTATCTTGCGGTACGAGATTGGCGCTTGGCCAGTCGCTTTGCCGGTCTGGCCGTTCACCAAGAACCGAAACACGCCTTCGCGGTAGCGGTAGGCCATGATCCAGACCGGCAGCAACACGGGTTCGCTGGCCAAGCCTTCGAGCCGGACGTTGACCTTCATGTTCCGGCAGCGGCCGGGCACATAGGCTTGCTGGCAGGACTCCGCCTCCAAGGCTTCCAAACCTTGCCGGGCCAAGGGCCGCGCGTATCGGCGCCCCACCGAAAACTGCTCGACCGTGATGTTATCCAGGTCGACCTGTTCGGGCTTCACCCCCGCGGAAAGATCGAACGGAGAAATCTCGGCCGTCTCCTGCGGCGTCAATGCCCCGCTGGCGCCGACGAGCAGCCCGTCATGGCTGCCGCGATGTTCGCCGTACAAGGGAAACCAATCGGCAAGCGCGCCGGGCGGCGTTTCACTGGTGTCGGCGGTCCAACGCGTGTGCGTCTGGGCGCTGAAGATCCACGCCGGCACGTAGACGGCCGTCATCGACACGACCAGCGCCTGCTGCGAGAGATCGCCCGGCCGCCAGAAGCCCTCGCCCAGCCAAATCCGCATTTTGGCCACCGCCTGGTCGTGTCGCAGCGAGAATGGCACGACTCGCTCGGGCGAAAGAATTTTCGCGTCAGGCTGCGAAACCAGTTTTTCCGAACCGCAGAAAGGGCAGCGCAGCGTGCCGGCCGAGGCGTCGTAGCTCATCGATGCTCCGCAGCCCGAACACTCGAAATTGCAAGTCGCGATGCGAGAGTCGTCGCGATGCTGCTCCCCACGCATCGGGGCTTCGGTTCCGCAGTTGGCGCAGAACAGATCCTCCTCGTCGAGCAGGGCCTGGCAGACGGGGCACTTGGTCAGCCGTTCGCTCATCAGCGGGCAAGCGCTCCGAACAAGGCCGCCAACAGAATCACCAGCAGGATCGCGCCCAGGATCGCGCCGATCAGGGCCATGATGCGCCGCGCCGAGAGCGGCTTTTTGCCGGCGGCGCGGCCCGTCTGGCCGTTGATCAAGAACCGGAACAGGCGGTCGCCGTAGCGATAGCTCAAAATATAGACGGGCAGCAGCACCAGGTCGGAATTCATGCGGCTGAAACGAGTCGACGCTTGCAGCCCGGAGTGCGTGTCGCCCGGTAGAAACGCGCCGCAGGCCGCTTGCTCTCGGCGGGCGAATTCTTGCTGGCAGAGGTCCAATGCGGCGTCGCGCTCGAACGAGTATTCCTCGCTGAGCCAGCCGGCCAAAAAATAAGGTTCGTAGCGCTTGAGCGCGGCCAATTGAAACGGCTTGATCGTTTCGGCGTCTTCCTGCTTCAACCCGCGGCTGCCCGAGACGAGGAAGCCGCTGTAATACTCGTGGTGGCGTCCGGCCAGCGGTCGCCACTCCGTTTCGGTGACGGTGCGCGTGTGCGTGACCGTTTTGCCGTTCTCGACGGTGGTATAGGTCTCGGTGCGATACCAATATTCGCCGATCTGGGCCGACCATTCGCTTTCGGCCAACATCGAGAAAGACCAGAACGGCAAATAGACGCCCTTGAGCTTGTCCTCCACGCTGGTCCGCACCAAATCGCCCGGACGGAACCAGTTTCCGTTGGCCAGCCAGCGGCGGAATTTCTCGCGGGCCTGCTCGGG
>DATNEC010000647.1:0-10973 GCA_035606815.1 Pirellulales bacterium | reverse complement strand
CGGAGACTACGATTTTCGGCACGAATTGGTCGATATCGAGACCCTAAATCAGCGGGCTTTCAACGCCGAGTTGGAGCTGACCGCGGTCAGCCTTCACGCTTATGCTTATTTGACCGACAAATACGCACTCTGCCCCTGTGGCGCCAGCATGGGCGATCGCTATGGCCCGATGGTAGTTGCTCGGCAGAAGGTCTCTGTGGGCGATTTGGGCCGAAAGTCGATTGCCGTCCCCGGCAAGTTGACCACCGCGTATTTGGCGCTGCGGCTGTGCTTGGGAGTCGATTTTCAGGCCGTGTTGGTCCCCTTCGACCAGATTCTCGATGCGGTCGTCGCCGGAGAGTACCAGGGCCAAGCGGTCGAAGCCGGGTTGATTATCCATGAAGGTCAGCTCACCTACGGCGATCGCCGGCTGGAATTGGTCATCGACACCGGCAAGTGGTGGTTCGACGAAACCGGCCTGCCCCTGCCGCTGGGGGCCAACGCAATCCGCAAGGATCTCGGGGCGGCGGCCATCCGCGACGTCAATCGGCTGCTGAAGGAAAGCATTCGATACGGCCTGGCTCATCGCGACGAAGCGCTCGACTACGCTTTGCAGTACGGCCGCGATCTCGACCGGAGCCGCGCCGATACGTTCGTCGGGATGTATGTCAACGATTGGACGCTCGATTTCGGCGCTCGCGGCCGCCAAGCGGTAACGGAACTGCTGGCCCGCGGGCACGCTGCGGGCGTCGTCCCGCAATTGGTTCGGCCCGAATTCGTCGATTGAGGCAAGGTTCGTCGATTGAGCCAGGGCGCGCCACCCCCCGAACAACCGCCCGCCCGCGGCTCGTGGTTTTCGATCCTGCTCGCCGCCATCGTGGGGCTGTTCCTGTTTGTCGGCCTGCTGCTGATCTCGGGCGGCGGGGCCATCGTCGTCGCGGGTGCGGGGGTCGTAGGGCTGTTGGCGCTCGGGTTTGCCGCATTTCATTATCTTTTCTGGGGCTGGTGGCTCAGCGGGATCATCCATCGAGAGGTCGCCGAGGACGAGGACTCCGAAAAAAAACACGACGACGGCCATGACCTTTGAGGCCGAAGCTTCGAACCCGCCTCCGCTGCCCTTGGGCAAGAGGCGCGGAATTGTTAAGATTTCGCGGCGAGTGCAAACCCGTTCCTACGCCCGGCCGGTCAGGGAGGACCGTCGTGAAGTTGCTGGCATTCACCGAACGCCCGGACCACGTCTGCTTCCGATATCGCATCGCCGCGTTCGAGGAAGCCTTGGCCGACCATGGCTGGTCGTTGGAAGCCGTTCCGCTCGCCCGGCGAAGCCTGCCGCGGGTCCGACAATTGAAGCGGGCGGGCCGGGCCGATGCCGTGATTCTGCAACGCAAGCTGCTGCCATTTTGGCAACTGCGCATATTGCGCAAATCCGCCAAAACACTGATCTACGATTTCGATGACGCGGTGTTCCACCGCGACAGCTATCATCCAAAAGGCATTCGCAGTCGGCAGCGGCTCGCCCATTTTTGGGCGACGATCTATGCCGCCGATGCGGTGCTGGCCGGCAATAGCCACTTGCGCGACGAAGCCGCGCGCTACGTGCCTGCAGAGCACGTGCATCTTTTCCCCACCTGCCTCGACCCGCAGCGCTACCGCCTCGCCGTTCACCGTCGCCAGGCGAGCGATGCCAAATTGGTTTGGATTGGCCAACGCAGCACGTTGCCGAGCTTGTACCAGGCCGAACCGCAGTTGGCCTCGGCGGCCTCGGCGGTCGGCGGCTTGGAGCTGCGCGTGGTCTCCGATGCGTTTCCCACGCTTTCGGGCGTCGCGATCGCCCCTCGGCCGTGGTCCGCGGCGACCGAAGCCGCCGAACTGGCCGACGCTGACATCGGGGTCAGTTGGCTGCCCGGCGACGCCTGGAGTCTGGGCAAATGCGGGTTGAAGGTGTTGCAGTTCATGGCCGCCGGGTTGCCGGTCGTGGCCAACGCGGTGGGCGCCCATCGGCAGATGGTGATCCACGGCGAGACCGGCTTTCTGGCGAACTCCGCGGATGAATGGGCCCAAGCCATCGCGCGGCTGGCGGACAATCCCGCGTTGCGGGCCCGCTTCGGAGCGGCCGGCCGGCGCCTGGTCGAAGAACGCTATAGCGTGGCAAGCCAATCGGCGGAACTGCTCGATGTGCTGAATCGCCTGGTCCTCCCCGCGGCGATGCAGAGCGCGGGGCCTCAGCCGCGGGCCGCGGAGGCGAGGTCTTGAGCCTACGACGCCGCAATCGTATTCCGAGGCCGATGCGTCGCCTTGGACGCCGTCCTGGTCGCTTTACGGGGGCCATCCTCGCCCGCCTTTTCACGATCGCGGTTTGCCTTGCGATGGCGGGTTGCGCCAACTTCCAACGCCCGGCGTCGTCGTTGCCGCTTCGGCACACGCTGGTTCTCGATCCCTTGGTCGTTTACAGCGATTTCGTGCTGCCGCCGCACCATCGCTTGCTCGACGAACTGGTGGCCGAGCGCGGCGATTTGATCGCGAAGCTCAAGCTGCCAAAGACCGAGGAGCCGATTCACATTTACTTGTTCGAGTCGGAACAACGGTTCCGCGACTTCATGCGCGGACGTTTTCCCGACTTCCCCTTGCGTCGCGCTTTCTTCGTCGAAACCGACACCCGGCTGACGGTCTATGCTCACTGGGGCGATCGGGTCGCGGAGGACTTAAGACACGAAGTGGCGCACGGTTATCTGCACGCCGTCGTGCCGAACTTGCCGCTGTGGCTCGACGAGGGGCTGGCGGAAAACGCCGAAGTTCCGCGCGGCGGGGGCGGCTTGAACCGGCCGCACGTGCAACTGCTGCTCGAAAATCTGTCGAACTATGGTTGGCGGCCGAACCTCCAACGGTTGGAGCGGATCGAATCGGCCGCCGAACTGACGCAGATCGACTATGCCGAGGCCTGGGCCTGGGTCCATCTGCTGATGGAGACCGATCCCGCTCGCCGCCCGCTGGTGCAAGATTATCTCGCCGAGCTGCGCAAAGGCGGGCCGGCCCCGCCTTTGGCGCCGCGCGTCAAAGGCTGGTTTCCGCAGGCCGAAGACCTGCTCGTCGCCCACCTTCGCTCGCTCGCGCCGGCGCCATAAGTCGGACGGCGCCGCCCTGGATGATGCAGATTTAAGAAAATCAGAATGGGTAAAGCAGAAGACGACAAACAACAATCGCCCCGGTCTTAGCGGCGTAAAGCGAAAGTCCCCCCGTCGCTGTCCGAAAGTCCTGGCCTAACGCAGATCGAATCAGATCAAGTCAAGGGGGCCGGTGCGGCGCTTCGGACGGTTGCACTCGGCGCAAATTCCGCTGATGATCAGCCGGTGGCCCAGCACGCGGAATTGATGTTCGCGGCCTACCGCGTCGCGGATTTCCTTCAGCTCGTCGCTGCTGAACTCGATCAGCTTGTCGCACTTCTGACAGTGCAGATGATCGTGCTGCGGATAGCCGTAATCGTGCTCGTAGACCTTGCGGCCTTTGAGATCCATTTCTCGCAGCAACCCGGCGTCGACCAACTCGGTGAGCGTGCGGTAGACGGTGGCCCGGCTGACTTTGCGATCGCGGGCCACTTCGCGCAGTTGCTCGATCAAATCATCGGCATCGAAGTGGTCGTGGCGGCTGAAGACCTGCTCGACGATCACGCGGCGCTGCGACGAGCGCCGCTTGCCGCGGCTTTGGACGAATTCTTCGAACCGTTCGAGCGGCGACAACGCCACCTCGACGGTCCCCAGCGAAAAATCGTGCGACATGGGAAGTGAAATGCGGCTAATCGGAATCGGATCGGCGGGGCGGGCCGCCCGCCCACCCGCGCCCTGGCCCTCCGCCAGGAGACTTCCCTCGATTCTAAGCCCTTATGCCAATTCGTTCAACACGCGGTCGATGGCCGTGCCCAGCTTGTCGCCGGTTTCGTAGGTTCCGGCGGCGATTTGAGCGCGAATCGAGTTCACGCGGTCTTGGCGAATATCGGGCAATTGGTTGGCCATGTCGACCAGCCGGCCCGCCTCGGAGATTTGCACCTCATCTTGGCCGGAGCTTGGCGAAATCGCTGGCGACGCCCCGGCGGCGCGAGCATGAGGAGCGCTGATGGATTGCGGACCGTGTAACTGCGCGGGACCATAAATCTGCATTGGATCTCTCCCAGGCTAGAACCGTAGCCGGACGATGCGAACGATTCGCGTTGGGCGGCTTTAGCTCGGCTGTTCCTGCGGCCAGGCCCGAAAGGGCCTCTTGACTAGACTCGCGGCCGACTGAACCTCATTGAGCTAACACGCTGCAGCCAATCAACATTTCCTCGTTCAAGATTATACTTCACTCCGCCGGCGCCGCAGTCCATGTCTTGGGAGTCGACCTCGCGGGCACGGAAACGTTCGTACCCGTAGCAATCGTCTCTTCTACGACGCCGAATGAACCATTCTTTTGAGCTAGGTCTTGTGCCGTAAACCAAGGCCCCGGACAACTATAACGCCTTTGACGAACGCCGAGTCCGTTGCTTGCCGCAGCAGTTGAGCCGGTGGCAGGCGTTTTCCCGAGTCACCGCCCTGGTGCATTTACGCATCGCTTGTTGGCTTATGGCAACCTTGCTGACTCTGCTCGATACGCGAGCGGGCCGGCCGAGGTTCAGCGCGCTGGCGGAAAAACTGCGGCGGGATTATAGGAGCTTCCCGGAATCTGGACAAGATCGACGCAATGCCGCGACCATCGAGAAGCTGCAGCGCACCCATACAAACCGCGCGGTGCGCTCACACCGGCTGACCGACTGACGACTGACGCCCGTCGTCCCAGTTCGCCCAAAGGCGTCCGTTTCTAACAGTTTTCGCCTTCCAAGGCCGGCAGCCCGACGGCATCCAACAGGAAGCGAACATTCGTCGTCGGCGCCACTCCGGGCCGAAGCCGGTAATCGAAGGTCATCTGGACGCGCCCCGCTTCCTGAACGATCGTCTCCTGAAAATGGACGTTTCGAGAGTGGTCCGCGAGAGAGGCGGAGCTGCACAGCGCCAGGTCGTGGGTCGACACGGCGCCGATCGCGCCGGCCGAGGCCAGTCTTGCGAGAATCCGCACGGCCGCCAAGTGGCGCTCGGCGGAATTCGTGCCATGCAGGATCTCGTCGAGCAAATAGCACAGCAACCTGTCCGGATGCAGTTCCGTGTGGGCGGCACGCTCGACCACTTGCCGCAGGCGCCCCAACTCGGCCATGAACAGCGAGACCCCGCGTTCCAGCGAATCGGTGACGCGCATCACGGTCGCCAATTCGATCGGCGGCAGGCTCATCCGTGTTGCGCAAACCGGCGCCCCGGCTTGGGCCAATACGATGTTGATTCCCAACGATCGCAGCAGGGTGCTTTTGCCCGACATATTCGAGCCGGTCACCATCAGGATCTCGCCGGGCGGCCCCACGGTAACGTCATTGGCGACGCGCACCTCGTCTCGCAGCAGCGGGTGGCCGAGGCCGGCGGCTTCGATGGATTGCGGGCCTTCCGCCGTCACTACGGGAAAGGCCCAATCGGGGTGATCGTGCTTTAGCGCCGCGAACGACGCCAGCGCCTCCAACTCGGCGACGGCCTCGAACCAACCGCGGTAGTCGCGGCCCGAGTGCGACTTCCAACCTTCCAGCAAAGCCACTACATGAAAATCCCAGAGAAACAAAAACTGCAAGGGGATGTACAACAAGAACCAGCGCCGCACGTCGGCGAGCACGACGACTTTTTCGAGCCGGCCCATGCTCTGCATGGCTTCGGTGGCTTGGGCCGTGATGTTCGCGAGAATCTCGCCTTCGGCCGGAAACCCGGCCGCCAACCGATAAAAACTGTGATTGAGCCGCGCTTCGGCGGCGCCTGACGAAACGGCGCGGAATGCCTGATACACGCGACCGCCCGACGCGGCCGTGACGAACAGATGCAGGCTGCCCAAGGCGCACAGCGCAATTCCGCCGGCTTCCGCGGAAACCAGTCGCGAGAACAGCCCGAGAATCAGCAGCACCACCACGCAGGCCGAAAGCCGCGCGAGCCAAATCGGCAGCGGACCGAACGACGGGCGGTCGCTTTCCGCCCATTGCAGGAATTCGGCCGGCGGCGACAGGCCTCGAGAGATGAGCCGCCCGCAGACTTGCAGCTCTTGGCGGCGCTCAAGCTCGGGCGCCAGCGCGGCGACCGCGGTTTGGCGTCGTCCCACGAGCGAAGGCGGCGCCGGTTCCGAAAGCCAGCGTTTCAACTCGCGCACGCCCGCCGACGTTTCGGCCGTCGAGACCAATTGAAACAGCGATGCGCGGCCGAAAATCTCGAGATCCGTCGAAGTGTCGGCGAACCCTTCGGGCGGCCTGGCGTGCGCCGCCGGAATGCCGTCCCAGCGGCGCTCGGCGCGGGCCAGCGCTTGCTCGTTGATCGTCCGCAGTTGCTCGAAACGCCGCAGTTCGTAGGTCTTCCGATCGCGCAGCGCCAACAGCGTCGTCGAAGCCGCGAGCAGTCCGGCGAACAACGCCCAAAGAAGGTAGCCGCGAGGCTCGGCCATCAGCCCCGCCACGCACAGCACGGCCCCGACCGACACGCTGCGCAGCGCGATCGAAAGTTGAAAAACCAGGCGCCCGAGTCGCTGTTCCGCCTGCCCGAAGCGGTCCGCCCGCTCTCGATAAAAGGCATTGAGGGGCGGCGGTTGCTTGGAGTCGGGAGGCATCATGCAAAACGGGTGCGAGACAGACCGGACAAACCAACGACGATGACTGCCGCTCATCGCCCTGGGCGGGATGAAAGGTTTCGATCCTAAACGGGAAATCGCAAGTCGGCTAGCCATCGCCGGTGATTTGCCCACCCCTCGCCGCCGACGCAGCCGTCCTCGCTTGTTCGGAACCAACCGCGCTCAAGGGGCGAACTGGCCTGATGTTTCGGGGCGGTTCCGGTCGATGGAATGAACGGTCTGGGCGCTTTGCCCTGTCCCATTCGCGCGATGGCCTTGCCTCCCACGAGTTTCTCGATGTCTTCCTCGCCTACCCCGGTTCACCCTCTTATCGAATTGGAATTGCGCCAGGACGAAGTCTTGGAGCAACTCGACGACCTCGAACGCCGCGTTGAAGCCGCTTTGACCGAGTTCGCCGCAGTCCGCCTTGCGGCCTGCCCGCCGCGCCGCAGCGAACAAGCGGCCCGGGCCGCTTGATCCATGCCGCCTTCGCACCGGATGGCTTAGGCGCCGCACGGAACCGATCTTGGAGAATACCAGCCGACAGGGGTATTATCCCGCCCGGACTTTTGACGCTCGTTCCTTTCCAGCTCTCCGAAGACCGCAGAGATGTGGCTGCTCGTGATTGCCAGGCGAAACCGCCGCTGTCTTGTTGCGGCTTTGAAGGCAGTGCTATCCTTTGGCGCCGCCCTGTCGGCCGCGCAAGGCGACGAGCCGGCGGCGCCGCAAGATCGCCGCTCGACGCTCGCCATTCGGCGACGAGCTCCAGCCGCTTCCGAATCCCCAACCACCGATCCCCAACCACCAACCGCCAGCCCCCAATCTCCAACCGGCAGCCCCCAATCTCCAACCACGCCGTCTCGTCCCCGCGTGCGCTATACCGACGGCCGGACGCACATCATCCGCTCGCCGCGCACGCTAGGCGGAGTGCAATTGTGGGGCGACGAGTTTTGGTCGAGCGGCTGGCGAATTCAGCGCCATGCCTCCACGGGCCACTGCCGCTTGCTCGATCCCGATAACCGGCGCGAAGACTGGGGTTCGTTCGACTCGTGCTTGGCTAGGTTCGAGCAGCTTAAGGTCGAGCGAAAAATTCCGCCGATGCATGGCCGGGCGGTGATCTTGCTGCACGGCCTGGGCGGCTGGCACAGCACGATGCAGCCGCTGGCCGATTACCTGCAGGACAACAGCGATTTCACCGTCGTCAACCTGACTTATCCCAGCACTCGGGCCGACGTGGCTGCGCAGGCCCGAGCGTTGGCCAGCGTCGTCGAACATCTCGAAGGGTTCACGGAGATCGATTTCGTGGCCCATAGCCTGGGCAATGTCATCGTCCGGCATTATCTCGGCGACCAGACCGACCGTGCGACGGGCCGGGCGCCGGACCCGCGAATCAAGCGGTTCGTGATGCTCGCGCCGCCGAACCGCGGCAGCGAGCGCGCCGATAAGTGGTCGGACAACGAACTGTTCGTGGCCGTGCTTGGCGCCTCGGCCTTGCAGTTGGGTTCCGGCTGGTCCGAGTTGGACAAGCATTTGGCGGCGCCGGCCTTCGAGTTCGGCATTATCGCCGGAGGCCGCGGCGACGATCGCGGCTACAGTTCGCGCCTCGCGGGCGACGACGACAATACGCTGAGCGTCGAGACCACGCGCTTGCCCGGCGCTCGCGATTTCAAGATCGTGCCCGTCTGGCACTCGTTTTTGATCTTGAGCCCGACGGTGCAGCGAATGACGCTCGAATTCTTGCAGCACGGTTACTTCGTCACCGCGGCCGAGCGCACTGGGATCGCGGCCGAAAAGCGGTGAATCGGCCTCGCGACCAACATGCGAAACCGTCGCACAAGCGTCTTCGCTTGTGTTCCCGCGGGACAGCCACGCGAACGGTTCAACGAACCGCAAAGCAAGCGAGGACGCTTGCTCTACGCGTTTCGCGCCGAGAAGAGACGGCGCCGCGGAACACGGGCGACATCGCGCCCGTGCTCCGCAAAGCAGGTTGTTTTCCGCGTCAAGGCTACTATTGGGGACGGCGCCGGCCGCCGCCGAATCCGAAGCCCGCGCCGGGCGGCAAGTCGATCTTCTCGCCTTGCATCTTGGCGAATTGCGAACGCTGTCCGTCGCTGAGCACGGCCATGCTCTTGTCGGTCAATTCTTTCTGCAGTTCAGCCCGCTTCTCTTGGGTTCCCTCGCCAAAGCCAATTTCCCTCATTTTCGCTCCGACTTCGGCGCCGATGCCCTGCAGTTTTTCCTTCTGCTCGCCGGTCAACTCCAGTGATTTGGCGACCTTTTCATCGGCCAAGGCCCTGACGCCTTGAGCTTGGAGACTGATCTGATCGAGGCGTTCCAACTGTTCCTTGGTGAGCAGCTTGGCCGCCTCTTCGCCGCGGGCCTTGGACTTCTCCTGAAACTCTGCCATCTTCTTCTGGCGCTCTTCCTGCGTCGCGTCTTGGAGACCAGCGAACGCACTTTGCCTGTCGCTTTGGTTCTGCTCGGCGATGGCCTGGATTTTCGATTTCTGATCGGCGTCGAGCTTCAGATCCTCTTGCACCTTCGGCACGGACAGCAGTCCCAGCCGCATGGCTTCCGGCGACATGCCAAAACCGCGGCCTCGTTGGCCCTGCGCGGCGGCGGTTGACGAACAGGCAAGCAGGGCCACGATCGATAGCATGGCGAGGCGGTTTCTGGACATGACGCGCTCCTTGAATACGGTAAAAGTGGGGAGAGTCGGACGAGTAAAGAGTGGCCTTCGGGCCGCGAAGGTTACAGCAGCTTCGAGAGTTAGGGTAAACCCGGTAGCCTCGCCACAGTTCCGAAAAATCTGGGTTTCCGAAGAATCTGTGTTCCGCGAGATCTCGCCCGCGACGGCGCCGCTCGATCCGGATCACGACGTGCGATGGGCGAAGGCGCCCGCTTCATCGGCGGCGCCGGCACCGGGTACGCACTGCCCGGCGCTATACTGCCCGGCGCTGCATTGCCCGGCCGCATATTGGCCCGAGGCCAACTCCTCGCGCAGAATCGCCAAATGGGGCGGCGCCTCGATGCCAATTCGCACGCTGCCCTGCGACATCCGCACCACCGTAATCGTGATCTCGTCGCCGATTTGAATCCGCTCGTTGACTTTTCGTGACAACACCAGCATCGCGCGGCCTCCGTGCTGAAGACATGTCCAATCGGGCTGCTAGCATAGCGGTGCTAGCAAGCCGAAACAAGCATCGGCGAGGCGGGTTTTCAAGTCGCCTCCGAACCCGAAAGCCCGCCGCCACTTGCGGCGATCGGGCGACTGGGCGACAATTTGCGAACAGCATCTCGCTGGTTGAGCCGGGGGGGGCGGCGGGGAGTTTCGAAATCGCCTTGAAAACGCAAGTCCTTACCGTCGATCCGCTTGTGCCTTCGGCGCAGACCATCGCGCAAGCCGCGGCGGTGCTCAAAGCCGGCGGGTTGGTCTCTTTTCCGACGGAGACCGTTTACGGCCTCGGCGCCGACGCTCTGCAGCCGGCGGCGGTCGGCCGCATCTTCGGCGCCAAGGGACGCCCGGCAGCGAATCCGGTAATCGTGCATGTGGCGGGCGTGGCCGATGTCGAAGGCGTGGCCGCCGATTGGCCGGCCGTGGCGGCCGAGCTTGCGGCTCGGTTCTGGCCCGGCCCCCTGACGCTCGTCGTCGCCAAGCATCGGGCGATCCCCGAGATTGTCACGGCGGGGGGGCCGACCGTCGCCATTCGGGCCCCGGCCCATCCGGTGGCCCAGGCCCTGATTCGCGCCGCCCGAGCGCCTATCGCCGCCCCCAGCGCCAATGCTTCGACCCATTTGTCGGCCACCCGCGCCGAACACGTGCTGCGCGGGCTGGACGGCCGCATTGAGTTGCTCTTGGACGGGGGGCCGACCACCGGCGGCCTCGAATCGACCGTGCTCGATGTGACGGTCAGCCCGCCGCGATTGCTCCGCCCGGGACTGATTACGCCGGCTGAAATCGAAGCGGCCATCGGCAAGATCGACGCAGCCGCGGCCGCCCGTCCGCTTGAGATCGGGCAAGACGCGGAGCACGCGGCGCCGCTGCGTTCGCCGGGCATGATGGCGCGGCACTACGCCCCGCGAGTTCCGTTGGAATGCGTGGCGCCAGGCGACCGCGAAGGCATTCGGCGGCTTTGTCGCGAACATCGCCGCCTGGGCTGGCTGAAGCTCGGAATGGAAGAGATCGACGACGCTTGCGGCGTGTTCGCGATCGAGATGCCGCGCGAGCCGGCCGCTTACGCCGCGCAACTGTATGCGGCCTTGCACACGCTCGAAGCGGCGAACGTGGAGCGGATCATCGCGAC
>DATNEC010000616.1:0-3868 GCA_035606815.1 Pirellulales bacterium | reverse complement strand
TTGGCGCGCCCCGACCGCGATCGATGGACCGAGATCGTGCCCGAGGCCAAGGACGTGCTTGAGGAAGCGCACGTGGTCGGCGAGCGGTTCTTCGCCTCTTATCTGAGCGATGCGCACAGCCGGATTCGGATGTTCGATCTCAAGGGCGAGGCCCTGGGCGATGTCGAATTGCCCGAACTGGGCACGGCGGCGGGCTTCGACGGGCGGCGCGATGACCAAGAGACGTTTTATGCCTTCACCAGCTTCACCGTGCCGACGACCATCTACCGCTTCGATATCGAGCAGAACGAGAGCAGCCTGTTTCGCCGGCCGAAGGTCGATTTCGACCCGGATCGATATGAAACCAAGCAGGTCTTCTACGCCAGCAAAGACGGAACGCGCGTGCCGATGTTCATTACGGCCCGCAAGGGTCTGAAGCTCGACGGCGACAATCCGACGTATCTGTATGGCTACGGCGGCTTCGATATCTCGCTGACGCCCAGCTTTTCGGTCGGTCGCATCGTGTGGCTCGAGATGGGCGGCGTGTTCGCCATGCCCAACTTGCGCGGCGGCGGCGAATACGGCCGCGCCTGGCACGAAGCGGGCATGAAGCAAAACAAGCAAAACGTGTTCGACGACTTCATCGCCGCCGCCGAATGGCTGATCGACCAGGACTACACCTCGCCCGAAAAGCTGGCGATCAGCGGCCGCAGCAACGGCGGGCTGTTGGTCGGCGCCTGCTTGACGCAGCGGCCCGAGCTATTCGGCGCCACGCTGCCGGCCGTGGGCGTGATGGACATGCTGCGGTTTCACAAGTTCACGATCGGCTGGGCCTGGGTCTCCGACTACGGCTCGGCCGAGAACCCGGACGAATTCAAGGCCCTCTATGCTTATTCGCCGCTGCAAAACATCAAGCCGGGCGTGAAATATCCGCCGACGTTGGTGACGACCGCCGACCACGACGACCGCGTCGTGCCGGCCCACAGCTTCAAGTTCGCCGCCACGTTGCAAGCCGCGCAGGCCGGGCCGGCGCCGGTCCTGATCCGCATCGAAACCAGCGCCGGCCACGGCGCCGGCACGCCGACCTCGAAGCTGATCGAGGAGTTGGCCGACAGCTATTCATTTCTCGTCAAGTCGCTGGGCATGAAGACGCCAGCAGGCTTCGGCGACGAGGAAGCGAAGCCGTAGCACAAGCGTCCTCGCTTGTGTTGTTGCGGACATAGACATGTCAAGCTGCATTCGCCGCCTTGGAGATCAAGCGGGGACGCTTGATCTACGGCAAGCAAGCGAGGATGCTTGCTCTACGATTTGCCATGGCACTCGGCGTCGTCCTGGCGCTGGCGCTCGGCGAGGGCCATCGCGAAGCTGACCAGGTCGCCGCGCTCACGACTGACTTCCAGCAGCCGTCGAAAATCGCCGGCCCGTTGCGATAGCTCGAGCAGGCTGGGAGCAAAACCCGAGACGCGCACGTTGGTCAACAGCGCGGCCGCGGCGTCGACCGCGGCGGCGTTGCGGCCCAAGCGGGCCAACAGCCCGACGTAGATCTCCGCCGGACCGGCGCCTTGTTCCGTGCCGGCCGATTGCTCGGCGCGCTGGCGAAAATAATCGACCGCCTCCTCGACGTTCTCTCCCAGCAGCGCCCGGAAGAACAGCGCGTGCGTCGGGTAGGTGTCGGCGAACGGCTCTTGGCCCGCGAACTGGTACATCGAGCCGAGCCGCCGGCCGTACTCGGTCAGGTCGGCGGCCAGACGCAAATCGGCCGGGTCGTCGATGACCAGGGCGAACCGGACCACCGCCGCCAGGTGCGAGGTGTCGATATGGTAGTTGTTGTTTTCGAGCAGCCAATCGCGCTCGGCCACCAGGCCGGCGATGGTTTGCTCTTGGGGCGGCTTGCCTTGCTGCTTGGCGATTTCGTCGCGCAGGCTGCGGAGCAAGTCGCCGTGCAGATGCCGCACCAGCAAGCCGGCGACCTGCTGCCGGTCGCCGCGAGGGCGATTGTGCATCTGGGCGTCGAACATCGAGATCGCGTTGCACACCCCATAGTTCTTCAATACCAACTCGAACCCCAACCGCGGGCAAACGCCTTCGTGCAGCGCGACCTCGATGATCTGCTCTGCGTTCTCTTCGTCGGGGGCGAGCTTTTCGAGCGCCGCGGCCACTTCGGCCTGGTCGCCGACGGGGCGCAAATACATCCAGGCCTCGCGCACGCGCCCGTCCTGCAAGAACAGCCGCCCGACCTCGCGGCAAGCCTTGAGATACTCGTCTTCCATCCGCGAGCGCAGCGGCTCTTCGAGATCGTCGAGGCCCTTGGTAAGGATGGCCGGCAGGCCCAGCCGGAGCCGCGCTTCGAGCAGCCGCAAGTCGAACAGCTCGTGATAGTGTTCCGTGGAGCGCAGGTGTTCGGCGATGCGCGCGGTCCCGGCATCAAGGCCCTGCTGGCTCGCGGCTGTCTGCAACTCGTCGAAGATAGCGTCGGTCATCGGTTCGCAAAGGGGGTGGGAAATGCTGGCGGGATGGATCGAGCTTTTATCGTAACAGAGGCCGCCGCGTCCCGCCACCGAGTACGTATCCCGAGAAGTCGACAAAAGTTGGCCGATTCATTTTTCGGTCGCCGGTATTGTAAGCAGTGCTTCGTCTTCTTCGACAATCTTGATGGGACCACAGAACGACATGGGCAACCGACGCGACGACAACCCATCTAGTCTCCTGATCGCGCCTCGATGATTGCAGGCAGTGCAGTGGTGCATACGAATGTGACCGGGGCAACCCGTGGAGGGCCATGCACTGACGGGCACGCAACCGCAGGTTAAATGCCAGTCGCTCCTGAGGTATGGGCAACCGTCGCCAAGTCGACAACGACCGGCCTCGTCGACGTTATCACCGTGGCAGACGGGACACTCCACTGGCGATACTAGCCACCCGCAAAAAGTGCCGAACGCAGTGAGACAGCAAAGCAGCGTTCTCAAGCGAAATTGAAATCGGCGAGGCATGGGTGCATCGTAACCGGCTTGCTCCGATCGGCCAACGGCGACTTGGATTCGCTCTGCTGTTCCCGGCGCTCCGGGACGGGAGCAAATTTCGGTCGCCTTGGCCGACCGGGTCTCCGCCACGGAGTGTCGGAGCTACGAGGTTACCGCACTGGGCAAGGCGCGCAGCGGCCGAGCCGCCATGAGCGCGCGGATCTCCGAGGCGATGAAGAACGAGCCGGTAATGCAAACCAGATCGTCGTCCTCGACCACGGTCTGCACAAGCTCCCAGGCCGCGGCCGGATCGGGACAGACCGCGACGGGCTTCTCGCAGCAACGCGCCGCGACCGCCGCCAACTCCTCGGGCGGCACGCCGCGAGGGTTGTTTCGATACTGCGTGAAAATCACGCGGTCGAAGCGGGGCAGCAATTGCGCCAACATGCCTTCGATCTCTTTCTCGCGCGTGGTCGCGAAGACCAGAATTCGCTCGCGGGCGGCGAAGCTCTCTTCGAGGGTCGCCAGCAGGGCCTCGATCGAAGCCACGTTGTGCGCCGTGTCGAGAACCACGGTCGGGCGCCGCGCCGCGACTTCGATCCTCGCCGGCCAGCGCAGCTCGGCCAGCCCCCGGCGAATGGCCGGCTCGGGAATGTCCCAACCTTGGCGCACCAGCTCGTCCAAGGCGGTCAGCGCCACGGCGGCGTTGGCGGCCTGGTGGCGGCCGACCAGGCCCAGCTCCACTCCTTCGAGCGTCCGCCGGCGCTCGCCCGTAGCGAGACGATAGTTCAGCGATGCGTGCAACTGGCCGCCGGCCATGTCGCGCGGCGAGGCATAGTCGAAGTCGAAATCGCGGCCGAGCTGCAACAGCGGGCTGCCTTGCCGAATCGCCGTCTCGGCGATGACCGCTTGAGGCTCGGCGGCCGTGG
>DATNEC010000615.1:0-2060 GCA_035606815.1 Pirellulales bacterium | reverse complement strand
ATACCGGCCGGCTCGAGCCCGCCGACGTGCCGGAACTGGTCAAGCGGCATGGCGACGCCGTGGTGATCGTCAAGAACGCCACCGGCACGGGCAGCGGCTTCGTGATCAGCAAGCAAGGCCACGTGATCACCAACTACCACGTCGTCGAAGGCCACAACAAGATTCAGGTCACGCTGTTCCGCCGCACCAATCAGGGCTACGAGAAGCACGAGTTGAAGAAGAGCCGCATTCTGGCCTTGCAGCCGCTGCGCGACATCGCGCTGCTGCAGCTCGATTTGTCCGAGTTGAAAGGCGATTTGCCCGAGCCAGTGGTGATCAACGACGACGACGATCTGCGCGTCGGCGATTTGGTGTTCGCCATTGGCAACCCGCTGGGTCTCGAACGGTCGGTGACGCAAGGCATCGTCAGTTCGGCGACGCGCACCATGGGCCACCTGCGGCTGATCCAAACCGATGCGTCGATCAACCCGGGCAACAGCGGCGGCCCGCTGTTCAACGCCCGCGGCGAGGTCGTCGGCATCGTGTGTGCGGGGGCCACGTCGTTCGACGGATTGGCGTTTGGCATTCCCGCGAGCGATCTGGTCGACTTCCTGGTGCATCGCGAAAGCTTTCTCTACGATACGACGCAGCCGCTCAACGGGGCCACATATCTGGCCCCGCCTTATCGCCCCGGCGATGCAAACGCCGCCCAGGCGCCGGGCGAATCATCCGGCGCCGACTCGGCCGCCCGGCCGGCCGAGGCCTCGAAAAAGTTGAAGCCCGACATCGGCTCCGCCCCTCCCTCGAAAGGAACGTGATCTACGTGAAGACGCCCGCCCGATTGTCCGTCGTGTTGCTTTTGGCGTTGCTTGCTCGACCTCTCGCGGCGGCGGACTTGGCGCCTTCGTGGACGCTCGTTCCCGAGACGACCGCGCTAGTCGTGCGCGCCAATCTTGCCAAGTTCGTCGCGGCCCTGCGGCAGCAGACCAAGTTCGGCGCCGTCGTCTTGAGCGAGGACCGGGTGCGCCGCGGCCTCGAACTTTGGCAGTCGGAGAAAAAAGGCGTCTGGGAGGAGTTCTCGAAGGATCTCGGCAAGCAGGGCCTGATGCCCGACGACCTGGCACAATTGTTCGACGGCGAAGTGGGCATCGCCCTGACCGTCGCGCCGCGCGACGATCGCTCGCCGCTCGTCGTGGGCTTGGCCTGGGCCGAGCCGGGAGAAGACCTGGCGGAGCGGCTCGTCAAGGCGATCGCCGGCGCGATCGAGGGGCGTTCGGGAGACAAGTATCCGCCCAGCCGCATCGATCTTGAGTTGGCAGGCGCCGAGGTGATGCACCTGACCCTTCCGGTCACGCAGCCGGAAGCGGTCGATCCCGCCGACTTTTCGCCGGACGACCTCGACGATTTGACGCCCGAGAAGGCCAAAAAACTGCGCGAGGAACAAGAAGAGAAGCTCAAGAACCGCAAGCTGATCGAAGTCGATCGCAGGCACGTCTTCGTCGCGCGGCTCGGCGGCCGGATGCTGCTGGCCAGCACGTTTCCGCAATCGTCGGCCGAAGTGACGAGAATGGATGAAGACGCCCGGCGCGAGATCGATTGGGACCAGCTCACCGGCGCGGAGGAAGCCGCCGGCGTCTTCGCCCGCTTTCTGGGGGCGCACGCCGGACAGGTCGAAGGCGGCTTGCTGGACGCGCCGGGCATCGCCGCAACCTTGCGGCGTGCCGCGCTGCTGGTCGGCTCGTCCCCCGACGAAGGCGTGGTGCTGTTGGAGGCGCTCGGCAATCCTCAGCCGCTGCTGAAATCGGCCGGCGGCGATACGGCAAAGACGCTCGAAGCGTTCGGCGTCGGCACGATCGGGCCGCTCGCGTTGCGCGTGTCGCTCAACGATCGCGCGCTGCGCACCGGGCTGTTTCTCTCCATCCCGGAGCCGCGGCAAGGGCTGCTGGCCCTGCTCGATCAGCCGTCGCTGCCCGCGGCGCCGCCGGAATGGGTTCCCTCGGGGATCGTCGAATTCCAGCAAATCAGCTTCGACTTGGGCGGCGCCTTTACCAAGATCAAGGAGCTGGCGATCGCCCAAGGGG
>DATNEC010000578.1:0-4408 GCA_035606815.1 Pirellulales bacterium | reverse complement strand
TACGTCGCGGATGTGGATGTACGATTTGACCGCCGTCCCGCCCCCGTGCAGCGATATTTTTTGGTTCGTCCGCAAGTAGATCGCCGAACGGGGAATGATCTTCCAAAGCTGCTGATGGGCGCCGTAGACGTTCGTGGCCCGGATCGTGACCAGTGGGAAATCGAAGTTCTTGACCAGCGTCTGCAAAAACATGTCGGCCGCGGCCTTCGACGCCGCATAGGGCGTGCTCGGGTTGACGGGGGTCTCCTCGGTCACTCGGCCGACGCACGTTCCGTACACCTCGGGCGACGAAATGTGGACATACTTTTTCAGGTAGGTCCGGTCCTTGAGCGGATTCAACAACTGCGACAAGGCGACGACGTTCGTCTGGAACCAATGTTCCGGATGTTGCCAGCTCGGCGCCACTTCGCTTTGCGCGGCGAAATTGACGATCGCCTGCGGCTCGAACTCGTCGAGCACGGTGAGAATCTCGTCCGAATGACGATTGAGATCGAGCTGATGAAACTCGAACCGCTCGCCGCCCCAGCGATGGTAGGGCAAGAACATGGGCCCCTTCTCCGGCGAGCGGCTGATGCCAACCACCCGGGTGTTTGGATCGTCCAACAATAGATCGATGAAATCGCCGCCGGAAAACGAATTGCTGCCGATCACCGCCACTTTTCGCGTCATGGTGACTCCGTGGTGCGTTCTTGTCCGAAGCCCCTAAAACGGGCCGGCGAAACTCGGATCGGGCACGTCAAGATGGCCCGCACTCGCCGGCGCCAGTCGCAATTTCCGTCCCTGCACCATCTCGCACGCCGCGCTGGCGATATCGGCCGCCGTGGGGTAAAAGTGCGCGGCCAGAGCCGGGCTGGTCGGCGTCGGGCACTCGGGCAGTGCGATCCGCCGCGGCCGACACTTCAACTGTCCGCCCAGTTCTTCGGCCACGCGGGCCACGACTTCGCCGGCGAAGCCGCCGTGCCGCCAACTCGTATCGGCCACGATCAACCGGCCCGTTCGACCGACGGATTCGAGGATCGTGTCTTCGTCCAACGGCCGAATCGTCCGCGGATCGATCACCTCGGCGTCGATCCCCTCTTCGGCCAGCGTCTGGGCGGCCCGGTGCGCCTCGAGCGCCATGTGCGAAAGGGCCACGATCGTGATGTCATTGCCGCGCCGCAAGACCCGGGCCTGGCCCAAGGGCGCGCGGTACATGCCTTCGGGCACAGGGCCGCTGATATTGTGCAGCCAGCGATGCTCGATGAAGATCACCGGGTTGTCGTCTTCAATCGACGAAATCAACAGCCCCTTGGCGTCCTGCGGCGTGCTGGGCAGCACGACCCGCAAGCCGGGCACGTGGGCGAACCAGGCATGCAGGCTCTGCGAGTGCTGCGGTCCCTGGCCCCAACCGCGGCCGACCAGCAGGCGGATCACCAGCGGCGCCGACTTTCGGCCGCCGAACATATAATGCCACTTGGCCGCCTGATTGACGATCTGCTCCATCGCCAGCAGCGCGAAATCGATCCGCTGGTGGACCATGATCGGCCGCATGCCGGCCAGGGCCGAGCCGAGCACGACGCCCGTCATGCCGTTTTCGGCGCAGGGCATGTCCATCACGCGCCGCTCGCCGAACTTTTGCTCCAAACCCAGCGTCGTCCCGAACACGCCCTTGGGATCGGTGACGCCCAACCCGATCACGTAGACCGACGGATCGGCCGCCATGCACAGCTCGGTGGCTTCGTGGATCGCCTGAAAGTATTTCAGTTCGCGCTGCATGTTGGCTTGGGACAGTTCTGCATTGGGACCGTTTTTGAAAGGAGATAGGGGGATGCGGAGGAGATCAGGGGATGAAGACAGGTTTTAGCTTTAAGACTGCCGTATTAAACCAACTTTGGAGTTCACCACGGACGCACGGAGCAGAGCTAATGATTTGTTTCGTGTTTTCGCCCTTTCGTGCTTTCGTGATTCTCCAATTTCCTATCTCCTCATCTCCTCCGTATCTCCCCATCCCCTTTCTTGAAACCACCACTTCAAGCGGCGCGCGGTTTGCAATGCCGGGCTGTCGGTTCGTCCGACTGTCGCTCGGCATACACACTGGCCAGCATCGTCTCCGGCGCCGGAAAGTCGCTCTCCTTGGCGAACCGGAGGGCCGCCGCAAATTCGGCTTGAATCTCGGCGGTCCACCGCTGTTCGTCCTCGGCATCGAAGGCGCCATCCGCTAGCGCGCGAACGCGCAGCCGCTCGACCGGGCACAGCGCTCGCCAGCGCAAAAACTCGTCCTCGCCGCGGTAGCCGATGTTGTTGTCGTAATTCGGGCCGCAATGCTCGCGCCAGCGGTAGGTGTCGAATTCCAGCAAGGCCGGCCCGCCGCCCGAGCGAATGACGCCGAGCGCCTCGCCGGCCAACGAATGCACCTCGGCCGCATCGTTGCCGTCGCCGCGCCGGCTGACGATGCCGCGGGCCTCGGCCAGGCGGTAAACCCTTCGCGCGGGCGACTGCCGAACCGAGAGGGGCGAATAGACCGAATAGAGATTGTTCTCGCAGACGAACAGCACCGGCAATTTCTTAAGCGCTGCGAAGTCGAGGGCCTCGTGAAAGGCGCCTTCCTCCGTGGCCCCTTCGCCGAAGAACGCGACCACGACCCGGCGCTCGCCTCGCAGCATGGCGCCGAAGGCGACGCCGACGGCGATCGGGATCGTGCTGCCGACGATCGGCGCCGCCCCCAAAAAGCCCGCCGCCAGGTCGATCAAGTGCATCGAACCGCCCATGCCGCTGGCGCAGCCGGTCGCTTTGCCGTGCATTTCGGCCAGCATGGCCGGCAGATCGCCCCCCTTGGCCAGATAGTGGCCGTGCGCTCGGTGGGTGCTCAACGCCTGGTCGTCGCGGCCGAGCAGATCGCAAACCCCGGCGGCCACCGCTTCCTGCCCGATGCAGAGGTGGACCGGACAGCGCATCTGCTGCTCGGCGTAGTGGGCCGCGATCCCTTCTTCGATCAGGCGAATCCGCAGCATCGACCGATAGAGCCGGCGAGTCAGGTCTGTTTGCACGGGACGTCCATCACAGGGTGCGGGCTGCCGCGTTTTACGGGTCACGAGCAAGGCGCGAGGGCACGGGCCGCGGCGGCTTGAAATAGCCGCTCAGCGGTCCTCCGACGCCGCTGCAAGGCTGCGGACTGTACCCCGCACCGCGCGGAAGTGTCAACGTCAGTCTCCCTTGCACGATCCCGGCCCGCCGATATATTGGTGGTTTCCGACTTTTTTCGTTTCGAGCACAGTAGTTACGCGGAGTGTTCTCATGCCCAAGGCATGCGATGTTTGCGGCAAGGGCCCCCAGATCGGCAACTCGGTCACGACTCGCGGCAAGGCCAAATACCTGGGCGGCGTCGGCACCAAGATCACCGGGATCACGCGGCGCAAGTTCAAGCCGAACTTGCAGCGGGTCCGCGTGACGGTCCGCGGGACCAACCAGTCGATGCGCGTTTGCACGCAGTGCCTGCGGAGCGGGGCGGTGACGAAGCTCGTTCAAGCCGCGCCGTTCAAGCTTCCTTCGACCGATGGCGCCGCCAAGGCCAAGCCGAAAGCCAAAGCGAAAACGAAGGCCAAAACGGCCGCGGGCGCCAAGCCATGAGCCTCTCGCGCGAGCAGGTCGAAAAAGTCTCGCTCTTGGCCCGCTTGCGGCTCAGCGACGCCGAGTTGGAGACGCTCACGGCCCAGCTTGCCCAGGTCGTCGACTACATGGACTTGCTCGGCGAATTGGACACCGAAAACGTCGAGCCGATGGCCCACGCCGTGGAGATCTCGAACGTGTTTCGCACCGACGAATTGCGGCCGAGCTTCGACCGGGCCGAAATGCTGGCCCGCGCCCCGCATGCCGATGGCGAGTTTTATCTCGTGCCCGCCGTATTGGGCGAGTGAATGGTGGGACGAACAGGTAGGGTGGGCATGCCCCACCATAAACCCGCACAGGGTGGGCGGCATCCACCCTACCGAGAGCCATGTCGCTGATCGCCGCCACCGCCGTCGAATTGCTGGGCCGACTGGAAACGGGCGAGGTCAGTTCGGTCGAAGTCACGCGGGCCTACCTCGACCAGATCAAGACCCACGACGCCAAGGTCGGCGCCTTTCTTCGCGACGATTCCCAGCGCGCCTTGGAACAGGCCGAACGCATCGACCAGCGCCGCAAGAAGGGCGAGCGGCTGGGCCGGCTGGCGGGGCTTCCCGTCGCGGTCAAGGATTTGCTGTGCAGCCGGGGCGAGTTGACGACCTGCGCCTCGAAGATTCTCGAAAACTTCGTCGCCCCTTACGATTCGACGGTTGTCGCCCGATTGAGGGCGGCCGACGCGGTGCTGATCGGCCGCACGAACCTCGACGAATTCGCCATGGGCGGCTCGACCGAGAACTCCGCCTTTCAAAAGACCCGCAACCCGTGG
>DATNEC010000542.1:0-2174 GCA_035606815.1 Pirellulales bacterium | reverse complement strand
GCCCCGCCGGTGGAATTGTCGGCGGAGCGCGACCCGCGCCAGGCCCTGGCCGATTGGATGGCCGATCCGAGCAATCCGTTCTTCGCCCGGGCCTTGGTCAACCGCTACTGGAAGCACGTCTTCGGCCGCGGCATCGTCGATCCGGAAGACGACATGCGCGTGACCAACCCGGCCTCGAACCCTGAACTGCTCGACGCCTTGGCGGAGCATTTCATTTCCAGCAAGTTCGATTTGAAGAACCTGCTGCGGACGATCTGCCGCTCGAACACGTATCAGTTGAGCGCCGAGCCGAACGCCTACAACGTCAACGACAAGCAGAACTTCTCCCGCTACTATCCGAAGCGGCTGACCGCCGAAGTGCTGCTCGACTCGCTCGACCTGGTGACCGCCTCGACCACGGGTTTCAACGGCCTGCCGGCCGGCACACGCGCCGTGCAATTGCCCGACAACGGGGCGAACACCTACTTCCTGACCGTGTTCGGCCGCCCCGAAGGGGCCAGCGCCTGCGAATGCGAGCGGTCGCAAGAGGCCAACCTGGCCCAAAGTCTGCACCTATTGAACTCGGCGGAAGTGCAGTCCAAACTATCCAATGGCCAAGGTCGCGCGGCGAAACTGGCCCAGGACATGGCGCAGACGCCAGAGCAGAAGGTTCGCTCGCTGTACCTGTGGGTCTTCTCGCGGCCCCCGGTCGCCGATGAGGCGGCCGTGGCCTTGGCCCACATCAACAAGACGGAAAACAAGCAGCAGGCTTACGAGGATATCTTGTGGGCCTTGGTGAACACGAAGGAGTTTTTGTTCAACCACTAGAGTGAAACGCCTCGCCAACTCGACGCTTGGCCGCGGGTTCCCCACTCGCGGCTTGCCCGAAACGATGGATTGAAGTTCGTTGGGCGGCGTCGACGCCATACCCAGCCGCCTGGGCGACACGCGCCCAGGCTCCCCGCCCGAGGAGGCCCGAACATGACGCTTTTTTTCCGTCGCTTGCGCGCTGCGCGCCCGGTGGTTGCTAGAGTCGGCTTTCGCAGCGCGAAAGTACGCCCTTCCGAACGGCGAAAGGCGACCATTGGGCTGTTTTGTTCCGCGGTCTTGCTTGCCGCGGGGGCGTCGAGCGCCCAGGCCCAATTGCCCGTCGCGCAACTGTTCGCGGTTTCCCCGCCGGGAGGCAAGCAAGGCACGACGGTCGATCTCTCGCTCGCGGCCGGGGCCGACCTGGACGGCGCCAACCAACTGTACTTCTCGCATCCGGGCATCACCGCGGCGCAGAAAATGTCGATGCCGGGCTTGCTGCCCGTGGCGCCCGAGCCGCTCGCGGGCCAGTTCACCGTGACGATCGCCGCGGACGTTCCGCCAGGCGTCTACGATGTGCGGGCGACCGGCACCTTCGGCATGTCGAACCCGCGATCGTTCGTCGTCGGCGACCTCCCCGAAATCAAGGAGCAGCCAGGCAACAATTCACAGGACAAGGCGATGCCGGTCGAAGTGAATTCCACGGTCAATGGCACGGCCGACGGCAGTAACTCCGATTGGTACAAATTCACGGCCAAAGCCGGCCAGCGAGTCTTGATCGATTGCTGGGCCGACCGCATCGACTCGCGGATGGACGGCACGCTGGCGCTGTACGACGCCGCCGGCCGGCAACTGATGCGCAGCCACGACGTGCATCGCCGCGACCCGTTTCTCGATCTGGCCGTCCCCGCCGACGGCGAATACTTCTTGAAGATTTACGACTTCGTCTATGGGGGCGGCGCGGAGTTCTTTTACCGCGTCTCGATCGGTGTCGGACCTTATATCGACTTCATTCTGCCCCCCGCGGGATTGGCGGGAACCAAAAGCGCTTACACGATCTATGGCCGCAACCTGCCCGGTGGCGCCCCGGCCGAGGGCGTCGCCATCGAGGGCCGCCCGTTGGAAAAGTTGGCCGTGGAAATCGAATTGCCGGCCGACAAAGCGACCGAGCGCCCCATGTCGAGCATGTTCGTCAAGCCGGAAGACGCGGAGTTGGACGGCATCGAATACCGGCTGAAGACGCCGCTCGGGACGTCGAACCCGTATTTCATCGGCTATGCTTCCGCGCCCCTCGTCATGGAACTGGAGCCGAACGACGATCCGACCAAGGTGCAGACCGTGGCCTTGCCGTGCGAGTTCGTCGGCCAATTCGGTCCGCGCGGCGACCA
>DATNEC010000532.1:0-11938 GCA_035606815.1 Pirellulales bacterium | reverse complement strand
TGTTCATCGCGGATGGCCGGCGTCCCCGTCATTAGCGTCATTTGCGCCGTGGCGTGCGTGGCCGAGTGCAGTTTCGTGCAAAGCGATGCAGACGCTCGGCGCCGCTTGTGACGCAAATTGCCCGGCGATGACGCAAACGCCTGACGTTGTGACGCAAACTCGCGGCGTTGTGACGCAAATGGGCCGACCAAACCCTGGAAATGACGCGGGTGACGCAAATGACGCACTCGCCGCTCATCCGAACATCGGCCCGAGTTGATGCAACGGAACCGATGATGCGACGCGGGACAGTTACGCATCGGAACCTCCGGCGGCTTGCACGAGCGCCAGAATCCCAGCCTTGAAGGAGGCGGGCAGCCCGTCCCAGGCGGCGACTACGCGGGCCAGATCGGGCGGAAGAACGGGGTCGAAGTCGGTGCCCCGCGGGCTCGGCACCACTGTGGGCACCTCGCCCTTTACGTCGTCGCGTATCTCTTTGTATGATTGGTCGTTACGCGAATCGAGCGCTGGACTCAAAATCCAGTGCCCGCAAGGGCGTGTGGGTTCAAGTCCCACCTCCGGTATCTTGTAAATCGCCGATGCTCGCCGCCCTCTTGCCAGTTCAAGTAACCGCTTGTCAGCCGCCAACCACTATCTGAGGCGAAGAAGCACTAGCTGAAGCGAAGAAGCGTGGTCCCGAGAGTTCGTCATCGCTCGTCAGGGAGACCGTCATGGAAAAACGGATCTGGAACGCCGAGACCCAAACGCTAGCCCGCCGGCCGCGGCGAAATCGCGAGCGCCTTTGCAGCCCGCTGCTGGCAACTGTTCTGATCGCCTGCGGTTTCGCCGCGAACGCGGTCCAGGCGGCCAGCCCGCGATTGCGATCGATCTCTCCGCACGGGGCGCAGCGCGGCTCGGAGCTCGAAGTCACGTTCAACGGTTCCGATCTCGCCGACGCCCAAGAAGTGATGCTCTACTATCCGGGCATCCGCGTCGTGCGGTTGGAAGCCGTCAACGAAACGACGATCAAAACCAGGTTTCAACTCGCCCCGGAATGCCGGTTGGGCGCGCATGCGATGCGCGTCCGCACGGCGACGGGAATTTCGAACCTGCGGACCTTCAGCATCGGGACGCTGCCGGAAGTCGCCGAAGTCGAACCCAACAGCGAGTTCTCAACGCCGCAGAAGGTCGCTCTCGACACGACCGTCAACGGGGTCATCGAGAATGAAGACGTCGATTATTACCTGATCGAAGCCAAGCAGGGCGAACGCATCACGGCCGAGATCGAAGGCATCCGGCTGGGCAACGCCTTCTTTGATCCGTATCTGGCGATTTTCGACGCGAAGCGTTTTGCCTTGACCAGTTGCGACGATGCGGCGCTCGTCTGGCAAGATTCCGTCGTGTCGATGGCGGCGCCCGAAGACGGCGCCTACATCATCCAGGTGCGCGAAAGCGCCTTTGGAGGCAGCGGCGCCT
Organism: Pirellulales bacterium; assembly: GCA_035606815.1. Lineage (GTDB taxonomy): Bacteria > Planctomycetota > Planctomycetia > Pirellulales > JAICIG01 > JAICIG01. The sequence goes on along the minus strand of DATNEC010000532.1, from coordinate 10,483 downwards.
GCACGTATCGCTTGCACGTCGGCCGTTTTCCGCGCCCGACGGCCGTCTTTCCCGCGGGAGGCAAGCCGGGCGAGACGATCGCCCTGCGCTGGTTCGGCGACGTGCGGGGCGAGCGGAGCGAACCGTTCACCGTGCCGGCCGCGATGGCGCCGGAGTCGCTGCTCGCGGAGCCGTTCGGTTTGTTCGCGAAGGACGACCAGGGACTGGCCCCATCGTCCAACGTGTTCTTGATCAGCGAATTGGGCAATGCTGTGGAGTCGGAGCCGAACGACGGCGCCGGCAGCGCCACGCCTTTCGAGGCCCCGCTGGCGCTCAATGGCGTCATCTCGCAAGACGGCGACGTCGATTGCTTCAAGTTCGCCGCCAAGAAAGGCCAGGCCTTCGACATTCGTGTGCTGGCCCGCAGCATTCGCTCGCAGCTCGACCCGGTGCTTTCCGTTCGGCGCATCGGCGGGGCTGGCGTCGGCTCGAACGACGACAGCGGCGGTCCCGATGCGTACCTGCGGTTTTCCGCGCCGGCAGACGATACCTATCTGCTGACCGTCAAAGACCACCTGGGCAACGGCCGGGCCGACTATGTGTATCGCGTCGAGTTGAAGCCGGTCGAGCCGAAATTGGTGATGGGCCTGCCCGAGCGGCGGCAATACGTCGACATTACGGCCGCCGTTCCGCAGGGCAACCGCACCGCCATCATGGTCAGCGCCAACCGTCGCGATTTCGGCGGCGAGCTGGCGATCGAGATGCAAGGTCTGCCCGCGGGAATATCGGTTGAAACGGGGCCGATCCCGGCCAACCAAACCGCCGTTCCGGTGTTGCTCTCGGCGGCGCCCGGCACGCCGCTTTCGGGCGCGCTGGTCGATGTCATCGGCCGCACGACCGAGGCGAACAAAAAAGTGGAAGGCCATCTCGAACAGGTCACGGGCCTGGCCCGGGGGCAAAACAACGTGCTGGTCTGGGGCCATACCGCGCATCGCATGGCCGCGGCCGTGACCGCCGAGGCGCCGTTTACGCTGGAAATCGTCGAACCCAAGGCGCCTCTGGTGCGAAGCGGCGCGATGGAATTGAAAGTGGTCGCCACGCGAAAAGAGGGGTTCACCGCGCCCATCGGGGTGCGCATGCTCTACAACCCTCCGGGCGTCGCGTCGTCGGGCGATATTTCGATTCCGGAAGGCCAGAACGAAGCGGTCATCCCGCTCACGGCCAACGGCAAGGCCGAGGTCAACACTTGGAAAATCGCCGTCCTGGGCGAACCCGTGGCGCCCGACGACGGCCAGCCTCGCCCCGGCCAAGGTCAAGGCCGCCGCCGCAGGCGAGGCACGGGCGTGCAGGCGTCGTCTCAGTTGGCCAAGCTGGAGGTCGCCGAACCGTTCGTCAGTTTCGCCTTCAACGCGGCCGCCGTCGAACAGGGGAGCGAAACGGAACTCGTCGTCAAGGTCGCCGCGAACAAACCGTTCGAAGGCGAAGCCGCCGTCGAACTGGTGGGACTGCCCTTCGAGGCGACGACCGAGCCGCTGAAGCTGACCAAGGACACGACCGAACTGGCGTTCAAAGTCAAAACCACTCAAAAGTCTCCGGTCGGCCGGCACAAGTCGGTGCTGTGCAAGGCCACCGTGCTCGCCAACGGGGAACCGGTCGTACACAACCTGGGACCGGGCGAGTTGCGGATCGACGCCCCCTTGCCCCCCAAGCCGAACGCAGCTTCGACCGCCTCGGCCGCCGCCCCCGCCGTCTCCGCCGAAAAGCGGTTGACCCGCCTGGAGCAGTTGCGGCAAGAGCGCGAGCAGGCGCTCAGAGTCGCTGAAGAGAAGGCCGCCGAAGCGAAAGCCACGGAAGCAAAATCCGCGGGACAGTAATCCGCGGGGCAGTAATCCGCGGGGCAGCGACCCGCAGAGCAGCGAGGCAAGCCGCAGCCGCTTGAACTAGAATACGATCGAGGCCGCGTCGAACACGGGGCCTTCGACGCAGGTGCGGCGATAGTCCCAGCCGCCAGAAGGTTCCCGCACCTTCGCGACGCAGCTAAAGCAAATGCCAATCCCGCACGCCATCGGCGTCTCCAGCGACAACTGGCAGGGAACCTCGGCCTCGCGCGTGATCTTGGCGACCGCCTCCATCATCCGTTCCGGCCCGCAGCAAACCACTCGGCAGCCGTCTTTTCCCTGGCTCAGCGTTTGCCGCAGTACGTCCGTCACCAATCCGCAATGGCCCGCCGAGCCGTCGTCGGTGCTGATTTGCACCGAGACGCCCAATCGCCGGAAATCTTCGATGCCCGCCAGATAGTCGCGATTCCGTGCGCCGTAGCACAGGGTGACTTTCGCGGAGCGGGCGGCCTCTCGCGGCGCCGCTCCATAGCGGCGGCGGCCAAGGTATTCCTGGGCCAAGGCCAGGAAAGGGGTTTGCCCGATGCCGCCGGCGACCATCAGCAGGTGCTCGGCCGGCTGGGGCGGAAAGCCGTTGCCCAGCGGTCCCCAGACCTCGAGCCGCTGGCCCGGCGCGATCCCCGCAAGGCGCCGAGTCAGCTTGCCGACGACGAGGTAGACCACGTCAAGCCCCACCGGGCGGCCCTCGTCGTCCAACACGGTGTCATAGAGGGCCAAGGGGCGTCCCAAGAGCGGGTCGTCGGCGCTCGCCAATCGCAGCATGACGAACTGTCCCGGCACGATTCGCTCGGCGATCCGCGGGCAGTCGAACCGCAGGCGAAAAGTATCGCGGGCGATCTGCACGTTTTCGCCGACCGTGACCGCCGCGAAACAAGCTCGGTCCGCATAATGGGCCGCATGTGCGGGGCCAGCGGCAGCCGACTCGGCGGCGACGGCATCGTTCACGGTCGGCGTCCTTTGGGCCTGCGGCCGCGATTCTCGGCGCGGCCGCCCATCGAATTTCCGGGGCGGCCCTTTGTAGGCGGCCGCGTCTCGGGCCGTCGCGAGCCCGCCTTGCTTGCGAACTTGCCAGGCGCCGCCGGGCGCGAACGAGGCGGTTTGGCCTGCTCTCGCGATTCAGCCGCGCCCAGTGGAGCGGCGGCGAGAGGCTCGGCGGGCGACCGTTTCGGCTTGGGTCGAGAACGATCGCGCAACAGACGCAGCTCGTCGCTCCGCAAGCGACGGAATTCGCCGGGGGGAAGATCCTTCAAACGCACGCCGCCCAAAGCCACGCGCTTCAGCCGCAGCACTTTGTGGCCCACTTTCGCCAGCAGCCGGCGAATCTCGCGGTTGCGCCCTTCCGCGAGCACGATCTCCAGCAGCGTGCTTTTCTTGAGCGCCGATTTCACCTTCACGCTGACCACGCGGGCCACGCCTTCGGCCAAACGCACGCCTTGCCGCAACTGGGCCAGCACGTCGGCGCCGGGCTGCCCGGCCACGAGCACGTGATAGGTCTTTTCGACGCCGTACCGCGGATGGGCCAGTTCGTTCGCCAACTCGCCGTCGTTCGTGACCAGCATCAGCCCCTCGCTCGATAGATCGAGCCGTCCGACCGTGAACAGCCGCTCGCGGATGCTGGGAAACAGGTCGATCACGCGCGGGCGGCCCGCCGGATCGTCGTTCGTGGAAACCACGCCGATCGGCTTGTTGACCAGAAAATAGACTTTCTTGGATCGCACCAGCGGGGCGCCGTCGACGCGAATCTCCTGCGTCTTCGGATCGACGCGCCTACCTTGCTCGCGGACCACCTGGCGATCGACTTCGACGCGGCCCGCCGCGATCAGTTCTTCGCAATGGCGGCGGCTGCCCACCCCGGCCGCGGCCATCACCTTTTGCAATCGCTGCCCGTCGGCATTCGCGTCGTCCGCCACGCCGGGACGGGGACGCGCGACGCGGGCCGTTTTGCGGGATCCGCGCGAGGCGCCTGACCGGGGGCGGCTACGAGGTGCTGACATGGGGGGACCGATGGGTCGAGGGGCTGGAGTCGAGGGCATATCGGGGGAGCATTCCATCATAGCCGCCCGGCCGGACTTCACCCAGGGGGCGTTTTCGTCAGGCCAAAATGTCGCGCAGCACGTTGCCGTGGACGTCAGTCAATCGCATGTCGCGGCCGCCGAAGCGGTAGGTCAGCCGCGTATGGTCCAGGCCCAGCAAGTGCAGCATCGTGGCGTGCAGATCGTGAATCTCGGCGCGATTTTCGACGGCGTAATAGCCGTAGTCGTCGGTGGCGCCGTAGGTCATGCCGCCCCGCACTCCGCCGCCCGCCAGCCAGATCGTGAAGCCGAACGGATTGTGATCGCGGCCGTCGCTGCCTTGGGCCATCGGCGTGCGCCCGAATTCGCCCGCCCAAACCACGAGCGTCGTGTCGAGCAGGCCGCGGTTCTTGAGATCTTTGAGCAGCCCGGCGATCGGTTGATCGACGACGAGCGCGTTTTTCTGATGGCCGTCTTTCAAATTGCTGTGCTGGTCCCAGCGGTCGGCGCCGACGTTGGGGCAGGTCAGTTCGATGAATCGCACCCCTCGCTCCACGAGCCGCCGCGCCAGCAGGCAAATCGCCCCATAGCCGCGCGTCAACTCATACTCGGCTTCCAGCCCGTACAATCGCTTCGTGGCCGCCGTTTCCCCGCTTAGGTCCATCAACTCGGGCACGGCGGTCTGCATGCGAAAGGCCAGTTCGTAGTTGGCGATCGCCGATTCGAGCTGGTCGTTTGGGCCTTGGCGTTCGAGCACGCCCCGGTCGAGCTTGGCGAGCAGGACCAGCTTGCTTTGCTGCAGTTCGGCGCTGGCCTCCGTGCGCAGCACGTTGTCGACGGGCGCCGGGCCATTTTTGAAGAGCGACGCCTGGTAGCTGGCCGGTAAGAAGCCGCTGCCGAAGTTATCGAGGCCGCCGGGCGGAACCAGACCGCCGTTGAGCACCACGAAACCGGGCAACTCCTGGCACTCGCTGCCCAGGCCATAGCTGAACCAGGCGCCCGCGCTCGGCCGGCCTTGCAAACCGGAGCCAGTATGCAAAAAGTAGTTGGCGCTCGTGTGTTCGGAGAACTTCGAAACCATCGACCGCACGACGCACAAATCGTCGGCGCAACCGGCCACGTGCGGAAACAAGTCGCTGACGCTCGTGCCGCTCTGGCCGTACTGTCGAAAGGCCCACGGGCTTTTCAGCACGTTGCCGACGTTGTTGAATTGCGTGGCGGGCGCCTTCATCTTGATCGGCTGCCCATGCTCGCGGTCGAGGCGCGGCTTGGGGTCGAAGGAGTCGACCTGCGATACGCCCCCGTCCATATAGAGGAAGATGACGCTCGCGGCCTTGGCCGCGAAATGCGTGGGCCGCGGAACTAGCGGCTGGGGCGCGGTTTGTCCCTCGATTTCGCCGCCGAAAGCCCGCTCGCCCAACAATGCCGCCAGCGCCACGGCGCCAAAACCATTGGCGCAGCGGCCCAACATTTCGCGGCGCGAAACGGGCGGCGGGGCGAACTGGCGGCAGTGCATGGCGAGCGGAACTCCGAGCGAGGTCACTCCAGCATAGCCGAAATCCGCGGGCAAAATCCATGCTTACTGGCCCATATCGAACACGTAGATCGTGTGTCCCAATACGGCCTTGGGCGGGAGCTTGCGATAGGCGGCGAACGTGTCGGGGTCTTCGGGCCAGTAGCGGGGGTCGCCGTTGACGATGTACATCCGGCCCCACAGCAAATTGGCGCTGATCGCGGCGTAGCGCTGCGGCGGCGCCGCGCCCAACGGCCGGTAGCGGACGCCGTAGACTTCCGGCGGCACGCGGCCGAAATAGGCCAGGTCGATCGACTCGATCCCCTCGCGGTCCAAATAACGCTTTAGAGTAATCAGGTCTTGGCCCCAATCGAGGTTCGAGTCGAGCAGATAGTAATGCCCATGCTTCGGGCCCCCGCTGGCCCAGTTGAACCAAGCCAGATAGTCGGGCCAAATCGAAAGATTCGCGGCCAGCAGGCAAGCGAAGCCAAGAGCCGTCGCCCAGGCGATAAGCGGCCGAGCGGCCGATTTCCAGCGCGGCGAGGCCGCCAGCCGGGCGATCCAGATCGCGGCCAGCGGTTCGAGAAACAGCACGTAGCGCATGCCGATGTTCTTGTGTCGCGCCAGCGAGAAGAAGCAAACCAGCGCCGCGGCGGTCCCCAGCAGCAGCAGCTCGCGCCGCCGCAGCGGCCCGCCCCACAGGCAAGCCAGGCCGCACAACAGCATGACGGGCAGCGGGGTCTTTACGAGCCATCCGACAAGGTAGTAGTAAAAAAACCCCTGCTCGTTGAACTCCCCCATCAAGTAGGCCGTGTACCCTTCCTCGGCCCATTGCGCATCGATGCTGAGGAAGAAGAACCGCGGCAGGGGGACCGGCAGCCAGCCCGGCAGCAGCCGTTGGACCATTTGCAGTTGCCGGCTGGCGAACTCGTAAGCGCCCAGCGGCGAGAACGATCCGTCGCCCAAGTAGGCCAGATTGACGACGACGATCGCCAGCGAGCAAGCCGCAGTCAGGGCCAGCCAGGCTTTTCTCGGCGCGGCGAAATTCAGATTTCCGTCGTCCGCGGCGGGGCGTTTGCCGAATCTCGCGGCGAGTTGCATCGCCAGCAGCAAGCCCGGAAAGATCCCCAGCAGCAGCAGGCCCGTCAGCTTCGCGAGCGCGGCGAGACCGAGGGCGGCGCCCAGCGCCGACGCGCTTTTGACATCGGGCCGTCGCTGCAGGCGATCGAAGGCCCACAGCGAACCGACGATGGCCGCGGTCAAATAGATATCGGGCGTGACCAGCGGCCCGTGGGCCAGCAAGTTGGGAGAAAAGCAAGCGAACCCGGCGGCGATCAGGCCGCCCAGCGGGCCGTAGAGGCTGCGCGCATAACCGTAGGTCAGGCCGCACGTCGCCAACAGCACGGCCAGCGATACTAGGCGCCCCAACAGAAAAAAATCCTGATAGCGTCCGCGGTTCTCTGGAGGGATATCGGGCGCCAGCGCGTTTTCGCGCAGGAACTGCCCCCCGCATTGCCAAGAGCTGATGTAGCCGGCCACGGACGCGGGATCGAACTGGGCCGACGTGGCCAATAGCGGCAGGGCCGCCAACACGCTGGGCAGCAGCGGATTGGTCACGCCCAAATGAAAATCGCACGTCTTGAGCGTCGCCAGCCCCAGCGGCAAGCCCTGAAACTCATCGACCGTCACCGACTTTTGGGCCGCCGAACCTGCCGCCAGGGCCGCCGCGGCGAGCAGCAACAGCGCGAGAAGCTGTTTGCCGCGCCGGCCTGCGGCCCAGGCGGGGGAGGGAGAGGAGGTCGGAGGTCCGAGGTCGGAAGTCGGAGCACGCGGCGATTGCTTGGCCGCCTTTTGTGATTTGCGTTCCGCGCTTACACCGGGGGGCTGACGCCCCCCGCTCGCCGATTTTGCCACATTCCGACCTCCTCGTTTCTTTTCCGGCCTCCGACTCGCCGCCAAGCCGCTCAGATCGGCTCGCCGTTCCAACGCACGAAGCCTTCCATGGCGTAATATTCGGGCAGGCCCAAGCGGTTGTAGGTGTCGGCCGTGTTGCGGTTGCGGTCCTCGGCCCGCTGCCAGAACTCGCGCGAATCGGCGCCGGGAAACAGCGCTTTGTCTTTCTGCGACTCGTGCATGAAGATGGCGTTGCGCTTGCGCATCAGATCCTGCGGGCTTAAAGGCACCGCAATCTCGATCTCGTGCGGGGCCCATTCCTGCCAGGCGCCGCGGTAGAGCAGCGCCTCGGGCCGGCTGCCCTTGACCGCTTCGATCTCCTTCAAGGCGCGGAAGATCGCCTCGGCGCAGACGCGGTGCGTGCCGTGCGGATCGGAGAGATCGCCGGCGACGTAGACCTGCTGCGGATCGACGCGCTCGATCAGCTCGCGAATGATCCGCACGTCGTCGTCGCCGACCGGGTTCTTGGCGATCGTCCCGGTGCGGTAGAACGGCAAGTCGAGAAAGTGCAAATGCTCCTCGCGGCAGCCGCAGACGACGGCGCCCGCCTTGGCCTCGCTCCAGCGAATTAGGGCCTTCACGGCCAACACCGTCGGGCTGTCAGGCTCGCCTGCCGACTTCTTGGCCAGCGATTGCAGCACCTGGCGCTCGATTTCCAGCGATTTCTCCTGATCGACGCCGAACAGGCGATTGAATTCGACGACCAGATCGGCCACGCGCTGGGCGTCGTGGTCGAACACGGCGATGTTGCCGCTGGTCATGTACGCCACATGCACCTGGTGCTGATCTTCGACCAGCCGAATCAGCGTGCCGCCCATGCTGATCACGTCGTCGTCGGGGTGCGGGCTGAAGCAGATCACCCGTTTCGGCTCGCGCCCGCCGGGATGATACTCGATCGTGTCCATCATCCAGCGGAACGCGCGGTGGGCCACTTTTTGCGCAGGCCCGTGATGCCTGAGCAGTTGGTGCAGGTTGTGCTCGCGCAGATCCTGGTCGTCGAGCTTCAGCAGCGCCTTGCCGGTCTTGTCGGAGAGCCAGAGCAAGGCGCGCTTGATCAGGGCGTCTGTCCATTCGACGTTGCCCAGCACCCAAGGCGTCGCCACCCCGGTCAGTTGGCTGGCCGCCGCCTCGTCGAGCAGCACGCTCGCCGCGGGGTGCTCTCGCAAAAAACTGGCGGGCACGCGATTGCTGGCCGGTCCTTCGACGGTCTCCTTGATGATCGGCGCCTTGTGTTCGCCCAGCGCCATCAGCATGATTTTGCGGGCGTCGAAAATGGTGGCTAGGCCCATCGTGATCGCGTGCTGCGGCACGTTCTCTTCGCTGAAGAAGTCGCTGGCCGCGTCGCGCCGCGTGATCGGGTCGAGCGCGGCCAGCCGCGTGCGACTGTGGCGCATGCTGAACGGCTCGTTGAAGCCGATGTGCCCGTTGCGGCCGACGCCCAATAGCAGCACGTCGATGCCGCCGGCCCGCTCGATATCGGCCTCGTAGCGGCGGCAGTAGTCTTCCAAATCCTCGACTGGCACGGCGCCGTCGGGAATGTTGATCTGCTCGCGCGGGATGTTGACGTGGTCGAAGAAGTGCTCGAACATCCAGCGGTGGTAGCTTTGCAACTGGTCGGGCTGCAATCCGTAGTATTCGTCGAGGTTGAACGTGACCACGCCCGAGAAGTCGAGCGCCTCCTCGCGGTGCATGCGGATCAACTCGCGATACACGCCCATCGGCGTCGAACCGGTGGGCAGGCCGAGCACGGCGTTTTGGCCGAAGGCGTTGCGTTCGCGAATCACGCGGGCGATCGATTCGGCCACGTGCCGCGCCAGTTCGCGGTTGGAATCGAACACGTAGCAGGGGATTTGGGCGCCTGGCACGCGGCGCGCCGCGGGCGCGCCGGAGGCGACGGCATTTCGCAAGGGTGACGGCATCAGTGCGGTTCGGGGCGGCGGCGGGAAAAGACAGCGGCTAACCCGTTAGTATGCCTGATTCGGACGGCGAAATCTATTGCCCCGCGCTTGCCTTCGCGCCGCGGCTAGAATGGCGGGAATGGAATCCAAGTTTCAATTCAGCCTGCTGGTAATCTTCGGACTGACCTCGCTGGTCGGCTGGTTCTTCGCCCTGCCAGGCGAATTGCGAACCTTTCTCCTGATCTTCTTTAGCCTCTTCGTGTCGCTCGTGGTCATCGCTAAGTGGACGATCAACGGCTGGCGAGGGCTTTTCCGGCGCGATGCCGATTGACACAGGGCGCTCGGGCCGCGGCTCAGGCCTTCAGCACCCGAACCCTGCTTTGGTTCACGCTGGCCGTGGCCGCCTTCTTGGGCGGGGTCGTGTGCGGCAAGCAACTGGCGCGTCAGGAATACGCCGAAGGCTGTCTTGAACTTGAGGAACTGCAAGCCGAGATGGAGACACAGCGGCGTTATCGGAGCGGAAAGCGATGAACCCGCCTGCTTTCCGAAAGTCCTGGGCTATCGCATGAGCTTCGAGAGCGTCTGACGGAGATAGGCGATATGCTCGCACACGTCGAGAACTTTTCCCAGGCGCTCGAATGGAAGGAGCTAGAGCACACCGCACTTTCTTCGGATAGGATTCGCGCGGTGGCGGAATACATGCGCTCGACCGGCCAAGCATCCGCATAATGGCCCGTGTCACCTACTAGCGATATTCGCACCGGGACGCTGATTTGGGTCGAGGTGAGCGACCAAGTCGCCAATCGCCTGGTTGGGCCTCACTGGGCGCTCGTCCTGAATCGTCAAGACGAGATTGATGCTGGCGCGTCTTGTCCGGATGAGCGGCTTGGCTTGTAAGGCAAGCCGCCGAGGCGATAACGTCGAGCGTCTGCGCAATCGTACTCTTTCCAGCGGCGCGAACGGCTTGAAACCATGATCGATATGCCTGGCCGAAAATATCCGTTGTCTCGTGCGGCGAACCACGCCGGAACCTGTAATTTACGGCGATTCGCCGCGGGGCGTCGCTGCGGCGAGCATGAAAAAATCAGCTCTGAACGCCCAATATCGACTCTGAAATGTCCCTTTTTTCGCGCCGTGGCGACTTGCATCGTCGGCAAAAAGCCGGATTTCTCGGCAAATGCCGCGAAGGGATGGCCGCCAAAATGAAAAATCACGCGGCCATATCGATCA
>DATNEC010000530.1:0-8131 GCA_035606815.1 Pirellulales bacterium | reverse complement strand
GATCCACTGCCCGCGACCCTCGGGCTCGAAGGCCGAAAGCGACGGATCGCAGAGTTCTTCGTAAGTCTGCCAATCGCCGGCCAGAATGCTCTCCAAGAGCCGTTGGTTCGCGGCCAACAGTTCGCGCGTAGCGTCCGTACTGCTTTGCTTCGTCATCGTGGTCGGTTCCTATTTTCGAGAGTTATTCAACGAGCGCCCTCGAGCAGCCGGCAATCAATCGGTCGAACCTGCTTTCAACAAGTCCTGACTGCGCAGCCACCTGACGCAGAGTTGCGTCCAACTCGACGGGAGTTTTTCATTCTGACGAACCCCGAAGTCGTGATCGCCGGTCGCGTACACGTGCAATTCGGCGGGGACGCCGGCCCGCCGCAAGGCCAAATACATCATCACGCTGTGTTCGGGGTCGCTGATCTTGTCGTCCGAGGAGTGGGCCAGAAAAATTGGCGGCGTGCCCGCGGGGATGCGGATGCCCGGCGAGATTTGATCCTTATCTTTGGCCTTCAGATAGCCCGAATAACACAACACGGCGAAATCGGGCCGGCAACTGACTTCGTCGGCGGCGTCGATGGGGTCGTACTCTCGCTTCTCGAAACGAGTGGCCGTCGCCAGCGCCAGATGGCCTCCGGCCGAGAAGCCGACCATCCCGATCCGCCGCAGATCGATTCCCCACTCAGCGGCCCGGCTGCGGACCAGGCTGACGGCCCGTTGCGCGTCGAGCAACGGGCCGAGCGGCGGTTCGCCCTTGACGTCTCCAGGCCGTCGCGGACAACGATACTTGAGAATGATTCCGGTCATGCCGAGCGAATTCAGCCAGGCCGCCACTTCTTCGCCCTCAAGCTCCCAAAACAGATCGTGGTAACCGCCGCCAGGACAGATCAGCATCGCCGTGCCCGTGTTTTTGTCCTTCGCCGGTTGGTAGATGGTGAGCGTCGGCTTCGTGACGTTGGTAATCAGCCTGGTCGGTCCGGCGATGAGCGGCGACTGATAGGTGCGACTATTCTCTTCGCCGTTGATGCCGACGTCTGCGGGCGTCTTCCCGGGCCAAAGATCGACGACGAGCGGGTCCGCGGCGAATGCCGCGCAAGTCGCGAGAACGCCGGCAAGCAGACAGACGGAGCAGGCGATTCGGTGCATGATCGAAGTTCTCTGGGGATGTGCGAAACGGCACCGAACGGCCGCCCTCAGTCTAGCCGCCCCTTCGGCGGGTTGCCAACGCACGGGCCAAGGCTTTCGAAGTCGCGGCAAGGCGAATGCCTGTCGCTGCATGTCACCCGGCGCGGCGCAGCGCACGGCCCGCGCCCACGACCTGCTCCAGATAGCCGACCAACTCCCGCTCATAGCGATCGGCGTTGAACTTGAGCGACTGCTGCCGAGCGACAGCCGTAGAAAACCTTTCCGGGCGAGCTTCCAGCCAACGCATCGCCGCGGCGAGCGCCTCGGGCGTCTGCTCGTCGAAGAAGATGCCGGAGCCGACGTTCCGTTGGCCAGCGTCGAGCACGGTCTCGCAGGCCCCCCCTTGCCGATAGGCGATCACCGGCGCTCCGCACGCCTGGGCCTCGACCGGGACGATGCCGAAATCCTCCTGTCCCGGAAACAGCAGCGCGCGGCAGCGACGCAAGCAGTCGCGAATCTCCGCGTCCGACCGCCAGCCAAGCAACTCGACGCCTGACCCGGCCGACCGGGCCAGGCGTCGGTATTCGGGCCCGGCGCCAATCACCACCAGCCGGCGCCCCAGCCGCCGGCATGCTTCGATGGCCAGGTCGATCTTTTTGTACGGCGCCAGCGCCGAAACGCAGAGATAAAAGTCTTCTCGCTCGATTGCGGCCGGGGTATAGAAATCGGTATCGACCGGCGGATAAATCACCGTGCTCGGGCGATCGTAGCAGGCTGCGATGCGATCGGCGATCGTCTGGCTGATGGCCACATAGTGCGTCGCGCGACCGCTCGTCGCCCGGTCCCAGCGCCGAATTCGATCGAGCAGCGCTTCGCGAACAGCGGCCAACGGGCCTCGCGAAAACCGGCGCCCTTTGGCTGAAAAATAATCTCGCCGCAATTGCCAAGCATAGCGCATCGGCGTGAAGCAGTAGCAAACATGCGGCACGCCCGGCGGCGGTTGAATGCTTTTCGCCACGGCGTGGCTGAAACTGACGACCAGGTCGACGTCGGCGGGAATTCTTAGCGATTCGATCGCCCGCGGCATCAGCGGCAGCCAATAGCGATAGTGCCGTGCGATGCCCGGCACGCGCTGCAAGAAGCTGGTCGTGATCTGCATCCGTTCGATGGACGGCGCCGTCCGCCCCCGGCAATGGAGCAGCGTGAACAATTGGGCGTCGGGAAAGCGGCGGCAGAGCACGGCAAGGCATTTCTCGCCGCCCCGCATGCCCGTCAGCCAGTCGTGAACCAAAGCCACTTTCAAGGGAGTCGCTTCCTTGCAAAACCTGTTTTCTTGAATCGGCGGAGATGGTCGGCAATCTCCGCCCCCAGGTCAAGACGGGATGGGCGAGACTGACCTAGGTGCTTATGGATGAACCGGTTAGAATTGGCATCCGCCCTCCTTGGACCGATAACTCTCGCGAAGGAACGCCGAGATGGTTGGTCAAGAACGACCGCAAGGATTCGCCTGGAGTCTGATTCTCGCCGGCCTCGTCGCCTGCGCCCAGCCGGCCCTTGCGCCGGCGCAAGTCTCCGGCGCCGCGGAAACGCCGACGTATCTCCGTTCGATGCAGGAGGACGCCGAACTGACCGACGTTTGCTTCGTCGATGCCCAACGCGGCTGGGCCGTGGGCGACCGAGGCGTGATCTGGCACACGGTCGACGGCGGCAAGCATTGGCTGTTGCAGCCTTCGGGCGTCGGCAGCCGGCTGGAGAGCGTCCATTTCATCGATTCGGAAAACGGCTGGGCGGCCGGCGGCCAGAGCCATCCTTACACGCACGCCACGCGCGGCGTGCTGCTGCGGACCCGCGACGGCGGCCGCAGTTGGGCGATCGACAAGGGCCTGCTGCTGCCCGGATTGAAGCGAGTCGAATTCTTCAACGGCGCCTTGGGCTGGGCGATCGGCGAGGCCTCGGCGCTATTTCCTACCGGCGTGTTCGCGACCGACAACGGCGGACGGACCTGGGCGGCGCTGACCGGCCTCGAAGCGCAGGGTTGGTTGACCGGCGACTTCAGCGATCCCCATTCCGGCGCCATCGGGGGGCGTTCGGGGACCACCGCCGCCGTGCGCCGCCAGGGCTTGCAAGCGTCGCGCGCGCCCTCGTTCGGCCTGCGCGGGTTGAATCGCATCAAGCTCAGCGACGAACGGGCCGGCTGGCTGGCGGGCGACGGCGGATTGGTGCTCGCCACCGCCGATTTGGGACAGAGTTGGCAGTTGCCCGAGGGCGACGTGTTCGACGCCGCCGGACGCGATTTCGATTGGCGCGCGCTGGAAGTTCGCGGCCCGCGAGTCTGGATCGCCGGCTCGCCGGGAACGAAAGTGCTGCACACTCAAGACTGCGGAAAGACCTGGGAACTGCAAACCACCGGGCAACCTCTGCCGCTGCGCGCGATTTGTTTCGTCGATAATTTGCATGGCTGGGCGGTCGGCGCCGTGGGGACCGTCTTGGCGACCGCCGACGGCGGCCGAAGTTGGCAGCGGCAGCGCTCGGGCGGAACGCGCGCGGCGCTGTTGGCGGTTTACAGCGAACCATCGGCCGTGCCGCTCGAGTTGCTGGTGCGCTTGTCGGGCAACGAGGGTTACCTGACGGCCGTCGAACTTTTGAACCGCCGCGACCAGGAATCGGCATCGCCCCAGGCCGCGACCCTGCCCGACCGGGCGCACGACGCCATGATCGGCGTGGGGGCCAGCGCCGCGGAGACGGCCTGGGCTTTTCCCTTGCGCCAGTCCGGTTTGTCGCTGTCGGCCGACCAATTGGTGGAGGGCTGGAACCGGTCGAACGACGGCCAGGGGCTCGATCGTCTCGAAGCGCATATCGTGCGACAGATTCGCACTTGGCGCCCCGACGTGCTCTTGACGCACGCGACCAGCCCCGGCGGCGAAGATCCGTTGGCCCACGTCGTGAACCAAATCGTGCTCCGCGTCGTGGAGCAGGCCGCCGATGCGACCCGCTTTCCCGAGCAGATCGGGCAGATGGGCCTCGATCCATGGCAAGTCAAAAAGGTCTTCGGCAGTCTGGCGAACGGCCAACTCGGGACGCTGAACATCACGACGGCGCAGTTGGCGCAGCGGCTGGGAACCTCGCTGGCCGACCATGCCCTGGCCCCGCGAGGACTGATCGCCGACGAGTATCTGGCGACGCCCGTGACGCTGGGATTTCGCTCGTTCATCGATAAGCTGCCGCAAAAAGTCGGGGAACATGATTTCTTCGGCGGGATTACGCTGCATCCGGGGGGCGAAGCTCGCCGGGTGTTGGTCGAACATCCCGCGGGGAACATCGACATGATGAAGCGGGTTGCCCAAAAGCACCGCAACATGCAGGCGATCTTGTCGCGCCCCGAACTCTCTCAGCAAGACCACGCGCGGTTTCTGGCCCAAATCGGCGAGTTGACCGCGGGACTCGACGAAGCGACGGCCGGCGCCGTGGTGCATCAATTGGGGCAGCAATTCTATCGCGCGGGCCGCTGGCCGATGGCCGCCGAGACCTTTCAAACGCTGGTCGATCAATACCCGGAACACGCCTTGTCTCATGCCGCGCTGGTGTGGTTGGTGCAATATTGGTCGAGCGGCGAAGCCGCCTGGCGGATCGAGCAGACGAAGCAAGCGCGCGCCGGCCAAGCCGCGCTGGCCGCCCGCGAAATGAACGGCGCCCGTTTCGGTCCGCCGCCCCTTGGGCAGGTGGACGATTCTGTGCCGGCGGGCGCGCCGGCGCCAAGCCGGCAAGGTACGGCCGCCGCGGTGGATTTGACTTCCGAGAGCGACCCGGCCGGCCGGGCGTCGGCGCTCGGCAAACTGCTCGAGCAGCGCAATCCGGCCGTGCATGCCGAGTTGTCGGTCCGGTTTCCGTTGGCCGCCGCTTGGCGCGGCCAGGGCTTCGATCGCCAGGCCCAGCGATTTTATCTAGGTCTCGCACGCACGCGGCCCCACGACGCCTGGTGGGCCTGCGCGGCGGGCGAGCAATGGCTGGCCGAGCCGGCGGGCCTGTCTCCCAAAACCGCGCTCCATGCCGCGACCGGCCCCAAACCGCGGCTCGACGGCAAGCTGGAAGACGACATTTGGGCCCGCAGCAAGCGCGTTGAACTGCGCAGTGCGCTCGGCGACGGGGCCGATTGGCCCGCCGTGGCCTTGGTGGCTTACGATCGCGAATTCCTGTACCTGGCCGCCCATTGCCGGCGCGCGCCCGGCGCCGCTGACACTCAGGGCCAGGGTCCGCGACCGCGCGACGCCGAGTTGTCGATGCGCGATCGAGTGGAATTCTTGATCGACTTGGATCGCGATTGGGCCACCTATTATCGACTCTCGATCGACCACCGAGGCTGGACCAGCGAAGCCTGCTGGCAAGACGCCACCTGGAACCCAAACTGGTTTGTCGCCTCGCACTCCGACGAGACGGCATGGACCGCCGAAGCCGCCATTCCGCTGGCGGAGCTGACGGGCGAATCGATTCAGGGCCGGCCGATCTGGGCGCTCGGCATTCAGCGGATCGTTCCGGGCGTCGGCTTCCAGTCTTGGACCACTCCCGCCGCCGCGGCGCCGGCCCCCGAGGGGTTTGGCTACTTGATCTTTGAGTAAACCAGCTTACGCTTGGTGGGCAACGGCGGTCTGCACTTGGGCTTGGGGACGTCTCCTTGCACGCCTCCGCCGGGCAGTTCTTTGTCCTTCCAACACGCGAGCGCGCTGCCTTGGGTTATCTGGTCGGCACGGATGAAGCCGGATATGGGCCGAACTTAGGGCCGTTGGTCATCTCCGTCACGGTTTGGCGAGTTCCGGGCGATCCCTGCGGCGTCGATCTTTACAAGCTGTTGCGGAAGGCCGTCTCCGCGGCGCCGCCTAAATCCGCGGCGGCAAAAGGCCGGCCGGCGAAGCCAGCCGTTGAGGCCTGCGCCGTCGCCACCAAGGTCCGTTCGCCTAAAAAGGTGGTCTGGGCCGATTCGAAAACCCTCTACCGCTCGGGCGAAGGACTCGGCGCGTTGGAGACCGGATTGCTGACGGCCCTGGGATTGCTTTCCTCCAGGCCCGCCCATTGGCGCGCGGCCTGGCACGCCCTCGATCCGCAAGCCGCGCAATCGCTCGACCGCCAACCGTGGCATTTGGATTATCAAAGCGATTTGCCCGTCCATGCCGACGCCGACCATATCCAGTCGCTCACGGGCCGCTCGCGCAAAGCCTGCGAGCAGGCCGGGGTCTCTCTGGTCGCCATCCGCAGCCGGGCGGTGTTTCCCGAAGATTGGAACCAGTTGCTCGACGAGCACGGCAACAAGAGCACGGTTTTGTCTTTGCTGACGTTGCGGCTGCTGGCCGAGTCGCTCGCCGAACTGGGCGACGAGCCGGTGGCCGTGGTTTGCGACAAGCACGGCGGGCGCAACTCCTATCGGCCCTTGCTGCAAGAGCACGTCGCCGAGTTCTTGGTCGAGGTCTACGAGGAAGGCCAGGAGCAAAGCGTCTACCGTTGGGGACCGAGCGAGCGGCGCACGCAAGTCGTGTTTTGCACCCGGGCCGAGCGCTATTTGCCGACAGCCCTGGCCTCGATGGCCTCGAAGTATCTGCGCGAATTGGCGATGCTGGCTTTCAACAACTTTTGGCGCCGCCACGTGCCGGGGCTGAAGCCGACAGCGGGCTACCCGCTGGACGCCGGACGCTTCAAAGCGGATATTGCAGCGGCGCAAGCGGCTTTGGGCATCGACGATCGGGTCGTCTGGAGGAACCGTTAGTTGCTGTATATCGTGCGACATGCCTGGGCCGAAGAGCAAGGCGAAGAGTACCCTGACGACGAACGGCGCCCATTGACCAAGCCGGGGCGAAAGCGATTTCGCAAGTTCGTCAAGCATCTTTCGAAGTGCGGATTCAACCCTCGCTCGGTGGCCACCAGCCCGCTGGTGCGCTGTCGAGAGACGGCCGAGATCATCGCCAAGCACGTCGAGAGCGAACCCAAAGTGACCGAACTCGACTGCCTGGCGCCGGGCAGCTCGCTGGAGCCTCTGATCGCTTGGACCCGCTTGCAAACGGAGGGAGACTGCGCGTGGGTCGGCCACAATCCCGATGTCGGCAGACTGGCGGCGAGCCTAATCGGCGAGCCGCGGCTGGCGCTGCATTTTGCGAAGGGCGCCATCGCGGCGATCGACTTCGACCACGAAATCGCCGCCGGCAAAGGCCAATTGCGGTGGTTGATTACGGCCGACCTCTTGGATTGTTGAGGCTCAACTCGGCCCCATCCTCAGCGCCCCGTCAAGCCGGATCACGCTGCCGTTGAGCATCGGGTTCTCGATCACGTGCTCGACGAGGGCGGCGAATTCCTCGGGCCGCCCGAAGCGAGACGGAAATGGAACCTGCTGGGCGAGCGATTCTCGCACCTTCTCCGGCAGGCTGGCCATCAGCGGCGTATCGAAAATACCCGGTGCGATCGCTACCGCGCGAATGCCAAAGGCGGCCAACTCCCTGGCGACGGGCAACATCATGCCGGCGACTCCCGCCTTCGAGGCGGCATAGGCGGCCTGGCCGATCTGTCCCTCGAAGGCCGAAACCGACGACGTCGAGACGATCACGCCGCGTTCGCCCCCTTCGTCGCTATCGCCTTTCGCCAAGGCGTCGGCCGCCAATCGCAACACGTTGAACGTGCCGATCAGATTCACCCGGATGACGTTGGCGAACAATTCGAGGCTGTGCGGGCCGTCGCGGCCGACGACTCGGGCGCCCGCCACGATGCCGGCGCAATGGACGACGCCGGAAAACCGGCCCGACTGGCGGGCGACGTCGAGCGCCCGCAGAACGCCCGGCTGGTCGGTGACATCCGTTTCCGAGCATTGCGCCGCGGCGCCGATCTCGGCGGCGATGCGTTCGCCCGCCTCGCGGTTCAAGTCGGCGACGACGACGCGCGCCCCCAGCGTCGCCAGCCGCCGCGCGCAAGCCGCCCCCAAGCCGGAACCGCCTCCGGTGACGAGAAACGTTCGATCGGCGATTTGCATGGTTGCAATTCTCGG
>DATNEC010000087.1:0-5571 GCA_035606815.1 Pirellulales bacterium | reverse complement strand
GGGGATGAACGACATTCCGATCGAGTTGACGTCGAAATAGCCGCTCGTTCCCAAGCTGCTCGGTCGTCTCGTGAAACGCCAAAGATCGGATGCAGCGCGCGAAGACGCAGAAGACGCAAATGTCGCGGAGGGGCCGCGATTCCGGGAGAGGGCGACGAAGGGACTCGTAGGCAAACGACGCCACGTCCTAGCGGCTGTTGCCGCGGCGGCGATCCTGGCCGCCGGCTATCGCTGCTATCATTTCTGGGCTATAGAGGTTCCCGCCGACGTCATGCTTCGGCAGGCCCGCGAGGCCCTGGCTGCGAAAGATTATGCCGCCGCCGAGGACTTCTGCCTGCGGCTCATCGCCCGACACGGTCCCTCGGCCGCCGCTCTGCTGGTGGCCGGCGAGGCCGCCACCAAGCAAGGCCGGCTGACCGACGCGCTGGGCTATTACGCGCAGCTTCCCGCGGACGCGGGCCATGAGACCGCGCTCGGCCATGCCGCGGCGGGCGCTATTCTGCTGCAAACCTATCATGCGTCGGCGGCCGAAGCCCAGTTTCGCAACGCCTTGGCCATCGATCCCGAATTGCACTTCCCTCGCGATCACCTCGCCTATTTGCTCGGCATCGAGGGGCGTCGCTTCGAGTCGCTCCCGCACCTGCTGTCGCTGGTTCGCAGCAACCGGTTCTCCTTGGAACATCTGATGCTCTTGGGCAACCACGCGTTGGCCATCGACAAGTCGGATGAACTGAAGCGCTTTCGCCAAGCGGCGCCCGACGACCCGCTGCCGCTGCTGGGCCAGGCACGGGTGGCGCTCCACCATGCCAACCGGCGGGAAGCGAAAGACTTGTTGAAACAGGTTTTGGCCAAGGCGCCCGAGTCGATCGAGGCCCGGGCCGAACTGGGCCAGGTGCTGCTGAGCGACGAAGACCCCGAGTTAGGCCAGTGGCTCGTGCAGTCGGCGCCCGGCGCCGAGGCGCATCCGGACGTGTGGGTGACCCGCGGACAATGGGCCCGACGGCGCGGCGATGCGCACGGCGCCGCACGCTGTTTTTGGGAAGCGATCCGGCGCGATCCTGCGCACCATGCGGCCACCTACCTGTTGGCCCAGGCGCTGCAATCCTTGGGCGATTCCGCCAGCGCCCGGCGCTTGAGCGACCGCTCGGTGCGCCTCGGAAAGCTGTCCGCCCTGATGGAGATGCTGTTCGCGAACCGCAAGAACCCGAACGGCATTCGGGCCGCGGCCGAACTGACGGAATCGCTCGGCTGCATCTGGGAGGCGTGGGCCTGGCATCGCGTCATTCTCAGCGTCCATCCGCAAGAAAAGGCGAGCCAAGAAGCCTTGCGGCGATTAGCGCCCCTGTTGGAAGAGGGAACGCCGCTGGTGTTGGATTCGGAGAATCCGGCCAAGCAGATCGATCTTTCCGATTTCGCCCTGCCGCGTTGGGACGCCGAGTCTCTCAAAGTGAAGTCATCGTCGAAGCCGGAACTCGCGAACTATCGAGCGAAGTTCGCAGACCTGGCCGCCACGGCCGGCATCGACTTCCGTTACTTCGCCGGCAGCGACAGTTATGAAAACGGTCGACGGATGCATCAGTTCACGGGCGGCGGCGTCGCCGTGCTCGACTACGACGCCGACGGTTGGCCCGACCTCTACTTGACGCAAGGTTGCCGCTGGCCGCCCGCGGCAGGGCAGACCGAGCACCTGGACCGCCTTTACCGCAATCGGGGCGACGGCACGTTCGAAGACGCGACCTCGCGCAGCCACTTGGCGGAAGACCGATTCAGCCAGGGGGTTGCCGCGGGGGATTTCAACAACGACGGGTTCGCCGATCTTTACGTCGCCAACGTCGGCATCAACCGTCTCTATGTGAACCAAGGCGACGGCACGTTTCGCGATGTCGGCGAGGCGGCTGGCATCGACGGCGAAGCTTGGACGACGAGTTGCCTGTTGGCCGATCTCAACGACGACGGCCTGCCGGACATCTACGACGTCAACTACCTGCAAGGCGCCGACGTCTATGACCGAGTTTGCTCCGATAACGGACACCATCGGGCTTGCATGCCGACGGCGTTCGAGCCGCAGCCGGATCGCTTTTATTTGAACCTGGGAGACGGCCGCTTCGAAGAGCGAACCGAGGCCGCGGGGCTGAATGTCGCGGGCGGCAATGGCTTGGGCGTCGTCGCGGGCGATTTCGACGGCTCCGGCCGGCCCAGCCTGTTCGTGGCCAACGACGAGGACGCCAACTTTTGTTTCATCAACGAGACCGCCAAGCCGGGGGCCGAGCCGCAATTCGTCGAGCGCGGCGTGCTGGACGGACTGGCTTACGACGGCGACGGCAAAGCCCTGGCCTGCATGGGCGTTGCCGCCGGCGACGCCGACAGCGACGGCAAGCTTGATTTGTACGTCACGAATTTCTACGAAGAACCGAACACGCTCTACCTGCAGGGCTCCGGCGGAATGTTCGTCGACGCCACGTCGGCGAGCGGCTTGCGAGCGCCCAGCTACCGCATGTTGGGGTTCGGCACGCAATTCCTCGACGGCGAGCTCGACGGCGATCCCGACCTGGTGGTGACCAACGGCCACATCGATGATTTATCCTATCAGCAGATCCCCTACCACATGCCGCCGCAGTATTTTCGCGGACTGGGCTCCGGGAAATTCGCGGAAGTTCCGGCCGCCGAGCTGGGCGCATTCTTCCAAGGCAAATACTTGGGTCGCGGGTTGGCGCGGCTCGATTGGAACCGTGACGGCCGCGAGGATTTCGTCGTCTCCCACTTGGACTCGCCGGCCGCCCTGGTCGCCAACGTCTCGGCGGATACCGGGCATTATCTCGCCGTGCAGCTCCGCGGCGTGCGGTCCTCGCGCGACGCGATTGGCGCCGAGGTTGTGATCGAAGCCGGCGGGCGCCGCCGCACGCAATGGCTCACCGCCGGCGACGGCTATCAGGCCAGCAACCAGCGACAGTTGGTCTTTGGACTGGGGCCGCAAACGCGCGTCGAAAAGCTTTTGGTCCGCTGGCCCTCGGGCTCGCGCCAGGAGTTCGCCGATTTGGCGGCCGACCAGGAACTGATCTTGGTCGAGGGTTCGCCGCGCATCACGCGTCTGTTTCCGGCGCGCTGACAAGCAGTCAGGCAATCCCAGGAGGAGGGCCGCACGTCCCCCCGCCAGGGCGATCCGATCTGCGTCACGAAGTCAGTGTTTGCAATTTTAAAAAAATAATTATTGTAAATATGATTGCGAGCCGCTAAGCTGCGGTGAATTCGGCCCAGGGGAACGGGACTCGAGAGGCTACCGACGTTTGCGCGGATTACGGGAATCCGCCGCGTTCCGGTCCAAACCACTCGGTCGTCTCGTGAAACGCCAATACGCAACAGCCGCAAGCGCGCCGCGACGCTTGGGCCTCGCAGCGAGCGGCCCGGCACGCAAGCGGCGCCCAATCGCGTGGGGGATTGTCAACGCGGCAATTCTGGCCGCCGCCTATAGCTGCTACCGATTTTGGGCGGCGGATGCTCCGGCCGAAGTCTTGCTTCGGCAGGCCCGCGCGGCCTTGACCGCGAAAGACTACACCGCCTCGGAGGGCTTCTGCCTGCGGCTGCTCGCGCGGCATGGGCCATCGGCCGGCGTGCTGCTGGTGGCGGGCGAGGCCGCCACCAAGCAGGGCCGGCTAACCGACGCGCTGGGCTACTATGCGCAGCTTCCGCCGGATGCGGACCATGAGACCGCGCTCGGCTATGCCGCCGCGGGTGATATTCTGCTGCATACGCATCATGCGTCGGCGGCCGAAGCCCAGTATCGCCGCGCCTTGGCGATCGATCCGAAATTGCGCTATGCGCGCGACCACCTCGCCTATTTACTGGGCATCGAGGGGCGTCGCTTCGAATCGCTCCCGCACCTGCTGTCGCTGGTTCGCAACAACCAGTTCTCCTTGGAGCAACTGATGCTGCTGGGCAACCACGCTTTGGCCATCGACAAAACCGACGACCTCGAGCGGTTTCACCAGGCGGCCCCAGACGACCCGCTGCCGCTGCTAGGCGAGGCGCGGATGGCGATCCACCGCTCCCGGCTCCAGAAAGCGAAAGAATTGTTGAAAGAGGTCTTGGCCAAGGCGCCGGAGTTGATCGAGGCCCAGGCCGAGTTGGGCCAGGTGCTGTTGAGCGACGAAGACCCCGAGTTAGGCCAGTGGCTCGTGCAGTCGGCGCCCGTCGCCGAAGCGCATCCGGACGTGTGGGTGACGCGCGGACAATGGGCCCGACGGCGCGGCGATACGCACGGCGCCGCACGCTGTTTTTGGGAGGCGCTGCGGCGCGATCCTGCGCACCACGCGGCCACCTACCTGTTGGCCCAGGCACTGCAATCCTTGGGCGATTCCGCCAGCGCCCGGCGCTTGAGCGACCGCTCGGTGCGTCTCGGAAAGCTATCCGCCCTGATGGAAATGCTGTTCGTGAACCGCCGCAACCCGAACGGCATTCGGGCCGCGGCCGAACTGACGGAATCGCTCGGTTGCGCCTGGGAAGCGTGGGCTTGGCATCGTGTCATTCTCAGCGTCCATCCGCAAGAAAAGGCGAGCCAAGAGGCCTTGCGGCGATTAGCGCCCCTGTTGGAAAAGGGGCCGCCGCTGGTATTGGATTCGGAGAATCCGGCCAAGCAGATCGACCTTTCCGATTTCGCCCTGCCGCGTTGGGACGCCGAGCCTCTTGAAGCGAAGCCATCGTCGAAGCCGGAACTCGCGAACTACCGAACGAACTTCGCGGACGTGGCCGCGCGGGCCGGCATCGACTTCCGTTACTTCGCCGGCAGCGGCAGCTCTGAAAACGGTCGGCGGATGTTTCAGTTCACGGGCGGCGGCGTCGCCGTGCTCGACTACGACGCCGACGGCTGGCCCGACCTCTACTTGACGCAAGGTTGCCGCTGGCCGCCCGCGGCGGGGCAGACCGAGCACCTGGACCGCCTCTACCGCAATCGAGGCGACGGAACATTCGAAGATGTCACCTCGCGCAGCCAATTGGCGGAAGACCGCTTCAGCCAGGGGGTGGCCGCCGGCGATTTCAATAACGACGGGTTCGCCGATCTTTACGTGGCTAATATCGGCGTCAACCGTCTTTATATGAACCAAGGGGACGGCACGTTTCGCGATGTCGGCGAGGCGGCTGGCATCGACGGCGAAGCTTGGACGACGAGTTGCCTATTGGCCGATCTCAACGACGACGGGCTGCCGGACATCTATGACGTCAACTACCTGCAAGGCGCCGACGTCTATGAACGAGTTTGCGGCGAGGGTGGAAAACCTCGCGCCTGCACGCCGACGGTTTTCGAGCCGCAGCCCGATCGCTTTTACTTGAACCTGGGAGACGGCCGCTTCGAAGAGCGGACCGAGGCCGCGGGGCTGAACGTCGCGGGCGGCAATGGCTTGGGCGTCGTCGCGGGCGATTTCGACGGCTCCGGCCGGCCCAGCCTGTTCGTGGCCAACGATGAGGACGCCAACTTTTGTTTCATCAACGAGACCGCCAAGCCGGGGGCCGATCCGCAATTCGTCGAGCGCGGCGTGCTGGCCGGACTGGCTTATGACGGCGACGGCAAAGCCCTGG
>DATNEC010000517.1:0-5318 GCA_035606815.1 Pirellulales bacterium | reverse complement strand
CTACGCCGCGACCAGCCGCTACGGCACTCCCCAAGATTTCATGTACTTCGTCGATCACTGCCACCAGAACGGGATTGGCGTGATTCTCGACTGGGTGCCGGCGCACTTTCCACGCGACGCGCACGGCCTGCGGATGTTCGACGGCACGAGCCTTTACGAGCACGCCGACCCGCGCAAGGGCGAGCACCGCGATTGGGGCACGCTGATCTTCAACTACGGCCGGCACGAAGTCCGCAACTTCCTGCTCTCCAACGCCTTGTTCTGGTTCGACAAGTACCACATCGACGGTTTGCGCGTCGATGCGGTGGCCTCGATGATCTACCTCGACTACAGCCGCGAAGAAGGCGAATGGATTCCCAACGAGTTCGGCGGCCGCGAAAACCTCGAGGCGATTTCGTTCCTCAAGGAACTCAACATCCAGTCGCACCTGCAATACCCGGGCGTGTTGACGATCGCCGAAGAATCGACAGCCTGGGGCGGCGTCTCGCGGCCGACCTACCTGGGCGGATTGGGCTTCAGCCTGAAATGGAACATGGGCTGGATGAACGACACGATCCGCTACATGCGGCACGACCCGATCCACCGCAAGTACCATCACGACGAACTGACGTTCAGCCTGATCTACGCCTTTCACGAGAATTTCGTGCTGCCCCTTTCGCACGACGAAGTGGTGCATGGCAAAGGCTCGCTGCTCGACCAGATGCCCGGCGATCTGTGGCAGCGGTTCGCCAATCTGCGGCTGCTGTTCGGGTACATGTGGGCGCACCCCGGCAAGAAGTTGTTGTTCATGGGGGGCGAGTTCGGTCAGTGGAACGAATGGAACTACGACACGAGCCTGCAATGGGATCTGTTGCAGTGGGAATCGCACCAGGGTTTGAAGAAATTCCTGAGCGATATGAACCGGGTCTATCGCCGCGAGCCGGCTTTGCACCAGGTCGATTTCGAGGGGAACGGCTTCGAATGGATCGACTGCCACAACGCCGACGACAGTGTGCTGAGCTTCATTCGCAAGCCGAAAGACCCGAAAGACTTTCTGGTCGTCGCCTGCAATTTCACGCCGGCGCCGCGGCGCGAATATCGCGTCGGCGTTCCCGAGAAGTGCTGGTTCGAGGAAATCGTCAATAGCGACTCGACGTACTACAGCGGCAGCAACCTGGGCAACGGGCCGGGCGTGATGGCCGAAGACAAGCCGAGCCACGGGCGGCCGAACTCGCTCTTGTTGACTTTGCCGCCGCTGGCGATCGTGGTTTTGAAGCCGCGGCGAGGATAGGGAAAGAAGAAATAGGACGGACCTCTGGTCCGTCAAGTTGGCTGGCGACGGGCTGGAAGTCCGTCCTACGGTGGCTCCGACACTCCGTGGCGGAGTTGTGGTCGGGCGGCGGGGACTTGTCCCCGTCACGGAGTGCCGGGGCTACCCAGACACCCGGGATGGACCGGAAGTCCGTCCTACTTAATCGTCCGTCGACGACGAACCTGCTCGCTCGTCGGGCGGTTCTTTCCATTCGAGGTGAGCTTCGGTTTCGATGTTCTTGATCCAAGCACGAGTGGTTTCGAACCGGTCCTCCTGCGAGGCGGCCTGATACTGGGCGTAGGGATCGACCATGAACAGGTTGCGCAACACCTCGCGAGACGGCGCCAAACTGACCAAGCGAATTACATAACAAATCGTTTGAGGCTGATTCATCGCCAGTCCGACATCGCCCACGCTGAGACTGAACGCCTCTCGCATGAAATCGGGGCCGGCATCTTGAACGCCTTCCACCTCGCTCAACTTCGGCGGCGCCTGCTGTCCGAGCATGCCGAAATCCATGCCGCGCGTCAGCCAGGTGAAGGCCGGGGTGGTCGTGACGCGGACGCCGTCGCCCGCGCCGAAGGCCTCCGACAGCGGTTTGTCGGCCTCGCGGGCTTTTTCGACCAACGATTTGGCACGGTTCCGCGCGAGCTCGCGCGCCTGAATCTGCTTCCAGCTTTGCAGCACCTCGTCGCGGACCTCGCTCAACTCCGGAACATAGGCCTCTTTCTGGTCGGTTTTCCAAACCAGGTAGCGGTTGCCCTCCAGGTCTTTGACCACGGCGCTCTGGAAGACCGCCATATTGCCGTAGCCGATGTCGATGAAATGCCGCGGTCGTTCGTAGGGGCTCGACTGATCGGGCGTGGCGTCGGCCAGGCCCGGATGCTGCTCCTTGAACTCCAGGCCGGTAAGCAACTCGGTCGTTTGCGCCGCAAGATCCTGCTCCTTGGCCAATTTGCTCAAGTCAGGCGGCTTGGGTTGTTTTTCGTCCGGGTCCAAGTTGCGAGTGAAGCGGTTGATCTTGGCTTGGAGCGGGGCGAATGCCGCGGTCATTCGCTCGACGGCCTTCTGGCCGGCGAGTTCCTTGCGGATCGAGTCCTCGACTTTCCACAAGGGGGCGTACTTCGGCTTGGCGCCTTGGCCAATATCGCCAGGCAGCAGCAAGTCGTCGGAGATCGGCGGCGACAGACCCGCGGGCGGGTTCGCACGCGCACGGGAACCCTCGGTCCCCAGCTTCGGTCCGAGCTCGCTTGCGGCGCCATCAGCGGACTGACGCGCCTCGCTCGCCTTTTCCTCGGCCTCGCCGGCCGTATCGTCCGGCGCCGCGGACTTTTTCTCGGCGGGCTGACCTTCCGCCGCCTTCTCCGACGCGTCCTGCGGGGCGGCACTTTCACTCTTCTCGTCGGCGAACAGCGACGACTCGATCATCCCGTTGAACGCGCGCGACGCGCCGCCGGAAGCGGCGGCAAGCTGCGAAAACCCGCGCAAGATGGACGATTGCTGGTCCGGCTTATCGGCCTTCGGGGGCTTGTCGTCGGCAGGGGGCTTGTCGTCTTTCGGGGACTTGTCCTCGGCGGGCGCTTTATCGTCGCTGTTGTCGGCGGGCGCCTTCTCGCCATCAGTCGGGTCTTTGTCATTGGCGGGCGCCTTTTCATCGGCCGGTCGTTTCGCGTCGGCCGGCTGCTTCTCATCATCCCGCGCCTTCTCATCGTCCGGCTGCTTCTCATCGGCCGCTCCGCGCTCGTCCCCGCCCTTCGCTTCCGGGAAATCGAACGACGAGAACAAGTACCGCTGGTCCTTGTACTGCTCGTAATGCTTTTCGATTTCCTCTTGGGTCGCGGCCTCTTCGTCGTAGAACTTGGCGTAGTCGGCGACGAAGTACTGGAACGCCGCCTGTTGGGGAACTTTGAAACCGGGCGTCGGCGACAGCGGCTGCGGCTCTTGTTGTTTGTGGTCATCGAAAAACTTGGCCAACTCGTCGGGCGACGGATCGGCGACTTCGTCGGCGAACTCGGCGACGAACAGCGGCGCAACTTCGACCACGGCGCGCTGCTTCAGGCGGCGGTAATAGTCCCAGCGTTGGGCCGGCGTCGCCTCGCCGCCGGGCAGCGACATTTCGACTCCGTGTTGGGCGGCCAGTTCGGTGCGCAGGGCGTTGAAGAGTTGAGCCTGGGTCGTGCCGAGCTCGCGGACCAACGACTTGAACCCTTCGGCCGGCACTTTGTCTTGCGTCGCCGTGCGCAGATATTCGTTGATGGCGTCGTCGCTGACGACCAGCCCGGCCTGTTGGGCGCGCTGGGCCAACAGCCGTGTGCGGAGAACCTCTTCGTCGGCCGCAGAGCCGAAGTGCGCTTCCGGCATCCGGAAATTATCGGGCAGATTGTAGGTCAGTCTCAAACAGCCCGCCATGAACTGGTTCGCCAAGGAGCGCGCCCGCCGCATCTGCCCCATGTCGCTTTCGCGGATGTTTTGGCCGTTGGCCGTGGCCACGATCGGATCGCCCGCCGAGCGGCTGCCGTCGAGCCAATCGAGCGTCGAAGGGCCGACCGTAAAGCCCACCATGCAAAGAATGCCGATCACGGCCAGCATGGCTTTTTGATGTTTTCGGAAGTGCTTAAATGGTGATGCCATCGTGTTCTATGCCTACCGCAGGAGGCCCGGCAGCGCGTAAGATGCCTTGACAGCCTGACAATACAAATATTAATGAGAGAGCCAAAAGCTCTGCCGCAAGGGTAGCCGCGACAGCCCCAGCGGCGCTGAAATTGTAGATTTGATCGACGTAAATGCAATCCCAAACAGCAAGTAAGCGTCTCCCCCTCACCCTCTTCGCAAGCACCACGCATGGCTAAACGAGCAGCAAACGCTACCGGTAAGTCGTTGGTGATCGTCGAATCGCCGGCCAAGGCCCGCACGATTGGCGGGTTTCTCGGCAAGGATTTCGTGATCGAGGCCAGCATCGGCCACGTCCGCGATTTGCCGCAGGGCGCCAAGCAGATCCCCGCGGAATTCAAGAAAGAGGAATGGGCCTATCTGGGGGTCAACGTCAACGACAATTTCAATCCGGTCTACATCGTTCCCCCTGGAAAAACCGAGCAAGTCCGCAAGCTTCGCGGGCTGGTCAAGGACGCCAAAGAACTGTTTCTGGCGACGGACGAAGACCGCGAGGGAGAAGCCATCAGTTGGCACCTCCGCGAGTTGCTCAAGCCCAAGGTGCCCGTGCGTCGGCTGGTGTTTCACGAGATCACGAAAGAGGCCATTCAAGAGGCGCTCGAGCATCCTCGTGATATCGACGACGACCTGGTGCGGGCCCAGGAGGCGCGGCGGATCATCGACCGGCTGTACGGTTATGAGGTTTCGCCTCTGTTGTGGCGGAAGGTCCGGCCCAAGCTTTCGGCCGGCCGGGTGCAGAGCGTGGCGGTGCGGCTGGTGGTCGATCGCGAGCGCGAACGGATGGCGTTCGTCTCGGCCACGTTCTGGGATTTGTTGGGCGGCTTTGCCAAGTCCGGCGGCGAAGCGTTCGAGGCCGGCTTGACGACCTACGAGGGGCGATCGATCCCGGCCACCAAGGATTTCGACGCGGCGACGGGCAAGCTCAAAGACCCGACGCTGCTCTTGCTCGACGAACGGCAGGCGGTCGAATTGGCAGCGAAGCTGCGGCAGGCCGCGTTTCGCGTCGGCTCGCTGGAAGACAAGCCCTACACCTCGAAGCCCTACCCGCCGTTCACCACCAGCACGCTGCAACAAGAGGCCAACCGCAAGCTGGGCTTTACGGCGCGGCGCACGATGCAAGCCGCCCAGAGCTTGTACGAAAACGGCCACATCACCTACATGCGCACCGATTCGACGAACCTGGCCACGGTGGCCGTCGAAGCCGCGCGGGAGTTGGTCGCCTCGCAGTACGGCCGCGAATATCTGCCCGATTCGCCGCGGGTCTACAAGACCAAAGTCAAAAACGCCCAGGAAGCCCACGAAGCGATCCGCCCGGCCGGACATCCATTCGCGTTTCCCGAATCATTGCGCAGCCAGT
>DATNEC010000504.1:0-2402 GCA_035606815.1 Pirellulales bacterium | reverse complement strand
GTACGCGGCCGGCGCCGTCCAGAAATGAGACGGCCCCCCCATCCTGGGATGGTCGCCCAACGACCACCCCCAGGCGGCGCGGCTCGCGGCGGTCAGGCATGGGCTTGGCCCTCCGCGACCTGGCGTTGCTTCTCTCGCTCTTTGATGCCGGCCATCTCGGCGGCCGTGCCGGCGGGCAACACGCCGACTCGCCGCTTGCTGGTGCGACGGCGGGGCAGGCGCGGAATGTTCGGGCCGTCGGCGAAGGCGAGCCGGCCTTGTTCTGGCGAAGTGGTACAGGTTGGAACATGCACCAGAGCATTGCGCTCTCTATAGCGCTCTTTCATAATTCTTTCTCGCTCTCGCCATGCGTAAGATCCTGTGGAACATGTTCCAACCTGCACCGCGCGGCCCCCTAAAACCCAAGTCCAGCCTTCGCTGCGAGACCGGCATAACGCCTCTCGCGGCCTTCGTCGGCCCGTCGATTGACCGTTTTCAATTGGGGCAATGCAGCGTGAAGCGCCCTGCCGAAGCCCGCCTTATCCTCGACGTGTTGCCGCCCGGCTTGCTTGCACCAGCCCTGATAGGTCGCGTAAAGGTCATCGCGGGCGCACTCGTGCTGCGGCCCGACCAAGCAGCACTCGCGTACAAACGCCCCTATCGGGCTCGTCAGGTCGCTGAACTCCGCCCGCATGTCCGCCGACGTGTCGGGCTCGGCGAACCGCCCGCGGCGACGCAAGCGATCCCAGCCAACGATTGACCACAGCAGAATGCCGGGCAGTTCTTTGGCCAGCCGGTCGAATAGCCCTTGATCCTCTCGGCCCAAAAACGATTCGGTCGTGCGGAGAATAACCATGCGGTTGGCCAGCGCGCCCGAGGTGTCCGACAGCCGCGGCAACTCATTCGTCAAAATCACGAATCGCGTCGGCAGCTTGCAGGTGACGGGCTCGATGTTCTTGCGGTCGATCGTTTGCGCGTCCTCGCCCGAAATGGAAAGCAGCCGCTCCGTGGTCGCCGCAATGTCTGCGCGGCCGCCGAGCCGGGCGTCGGCGATGATGGCCAAGCTCTTGCCGATGAGCGACTGCAACCCGAAATTCGTCCCCAGGCTCGCCAGTGTAGGCGCGGCGACGTTGCGGACGCCGACCAGTTGCCGCAACACGCGGGCGATGGTTCCCTTGCCGCTCCGCGGCGGCCCGACCAGCAGTAGGATTTTGTGCTGGCTCGTGTCGGGCAACAGCGAATAACCGAACCACTCTCGCAGCGTATCCGTGCTATCCGGGTCGTTGGCCCATTGGGCTTCGAGAAACTGCCGCCACTCTTCGGGCGTCGGCGCGTCGGGCTCGAAATTGAAATCGAGTCCGCACGTCGAAAAAAGTCTCGGCGTCAGCGGCTTGAAGTGACCGTCGACGCCGTCGATGTAGCTCGGCAAGTGCAAGATGCCGTTGCGGCAAACGAGCGTTTCGGCCGCGGAGAAGGGCGGCTCGCGGTCGCTGATCCAGCTCGGGGCCTCGACGTGCGAGCCCAACAGCGTTTGTGCGTGCAGTTGCATCAGGCAATTCGCCACGATGCCGGTCGTCACCTTGGAGAAGCCTCGATTGACGTGGTTGACGAAGTGCGACCGGACTTCGCTAGTCGGAAGCTCTTGATAGTAGCCGTTCCGCCAAAGCCAGAATGTTCCGCGCCATGATCGCAGCCGGCTCGCGCCGTCGCGCTCGCCGCTTTTCAGATAAGCCGCAACTTCACTCGCGGGGTCAAGCTCGCTCGCGTTGGCCCGCATTTCGACGGACGACACTTCGGCCGGCTCGATGGCTTCCTTGACGAGCGCGAACAATCCGTCTTTGCCGTGCGCGACGAGAAAATCATCAATCCCTTGCTTCGTCGGCTTGCCGTCGACGTCGGGCGTCCCCGCGGGGATGCGCAGGCAGCGCACCACGGCGCCGAGTTGCCCCAGGTGGTATGCGAGCCGGTTTTCGGCGTCTTGGACTTCCGGCTTGTCGGCAAGGTCGGAATCGAACGCAATGAAAACCTTGCGGCCCTTCCAGGCGATTCTCGCCAGCGGCGGAATCAATCGCTCGTGCTTGCCTTCTTTCCAACCATAAACGCCGACCAGGCCGATGCAGGGAAAGCCCGCCTGGTCCGCCGCCAACGATTTCTTTTCGCCTTCGGTCACGAACAATTCGGCGAGCGGATTTTCCAGCGCAGCGAACGTGCCGGCGGGAATGTAGACTTCGTTGGGTTGGCCCTTCGGCGATTCGTATTTGACCGGCTTTTTATTGACCGTCCGCGGGTGGTCGGGCTTGATGCGTGAGTAACCGTTACTCCCGTCGGCGCGATGATACGGATAGACGATCGCCGGCCCCATGCGAGCCGGCACGCTTTTCCAGCCGAGTAGGATGGCTTGCTTGGCCTGGCTCGTCTCCGTA